>PXES01000403.1 GCA_003564655.1 Paracoccaceae bacterium | reverse complement strand
TCGCCACCATGGCACGGGGCCTTGATTGCCAGCTCGATCAGCGCGTCGATCCCCGGCGCGAGCGTCAGGCTGGGCGTGCAATCAGGCTCGGCGATCGAAGTGTCGATCTCATGCGATTCCGTCCCGGCAACCGCGGCCTCCGCTGTCTCGGGAACGCCCGGCCCCAGCTCGGGGGGCTCTGCTGCTGCCTGCGGACCGGCCGCCTGCGGCTCGGGGGCTGCAAGTGCCTCTCTCTGCGTCAGATCGGGATCGCCGGGCCGCGCCGCAGAGGTGTGGTCCTCATCCTGCAGCGCAGTCAGGTTGATTTCTGCGGTGCCGCGTTCCGACTCAAGCTGCAACATGACCGGGTCACGCTCGGCCGCCACGCGTTTCGTGCCGGTGCTGATGATCCCCGCGCCAACAACCTCGCCCCCTGGCTCCTGAGCGACAGGCTGCCGCAACTCCGAGGTCTTGACCGGCGCAGCGTCCAGCAGATGTTGCGCCGCGAATGTCGAGACAGCAATCCCTGCAACCACGATTGCCGCGCCGCGGATGAGAATCTTCTTTTCCATGATCCAGCCCACTCATGTCACCAATCTGGAAACAATCTGCAGGAGGAATCCGGCGCCAATTAGGCGTTAAAGTGGAGTTTCCGTCAAATTCGTGGCGTCAGGGCGGCGCAAACCGGCTAGAGGATGCGCCCGTGGCAGTGCTTGAACTTCTTGCCAGAGCCGCAGGGACAAGGATCGTTTCGACCCGGATTGCCCCAGGTCTCGGGGTTGGTCTCATCAAAGCCCTCGACCAGCGGTTCCGGCGCAACGCCATCGTTTTCTTCCGCGACCTTGGCGCTCTGCTGCTGCAGGGCAAGCTGCTGCAACATGGATTTCTGTTCCGTCTCGCTTAACGGGCGCACGCGCGACAGGGTGCGCGTGACGTCCTCGCGCAGCGAGTTCAGCATCGCCTCGAACAGCATGAAACCTTCGGTCTTGTATTCGTTCAGCGGGTCGCGCTGGGCGTAGCCCCGGAACCGCACAGCCGAGCGCAGATGGTCAAGTGTCAGCAGATGCTCGCGCCATTTGCGGTCGATGGTCTCGATCAGGATCTGCTTTTCCAGATTGCGCAGGGTCTCGGGGCCGAATTGCTCTTCCTTCTCGGCCATCCGCGCGTCGGCCAGTTCGACCAGCCGCTCGCGTACGACATCCTGATCGACCCCGTCTTCCTCGCCCCATTCGACAGCCGGAATCTCGACCCCCAGCTTCTCGCGCACCTGCTCGCCCAGCTCTTCCATTTCCCACTGCTCGGCATAGGACTTGGCGGGCATGTGCAGGTCGATCAGATCGTCGATGACCTGATGACGCATATCCTCGATCACATCGGACAGATCATCCGACCGCATGATGTCCAGCCGCTGCTCGAACACCACGCGGCGCTGGTCGTTCATCACGTTGTCGTATTTGAGCAGTTCCTTGCGGATGTCGAAGTTGCGCGCCTCGACCTTGCCCTGCGCCTTTTCCAGCGACTTGTTCACCCAGGGGTGAACGATGGCCTCGCCCTCTTTCATGCCGAGGGTGGAGAGCACCTTCTCCAGCCGCTCCGAGCCGAAGATGCGCATCAGGTCGTCCTCGAGGCTCAGGAAGAACACCGACCGCCCCGGGTCGCCCTGCCGCCCAGATCGGCCGCGCAACTGGTTGTCGATGCGTCGGCTTTCGTGCCGTTCGGTCGCCAGCACGAACAAGCCGCCTGCGGCGATGACTTTCTGCTTCTCGTCCGCGACCTCGGCCTCGATTCGGGCGCGGGTCTCGGCCGGGTCGGCCTCGGGGTCGTCGGTCAGCGCCTGCAAAACGCGCATCTCGACATTGCCGCCCAACTGGATGTCGGTGCCGCGCCCGGCCATGTTCGTGGCGATGGTCACCGCACCCAACCGCCCGGCATCGCCGACGATCTGCGCTTCCTGCTCGTGCTGGCGGGCGTTCAGCACATTGTGCTTGATCCCCGCCTTGGTCAGCAGTTGCGAAAGCTCCTCGGACTTCTCGATCGAGGTCGTGCCGACAAGGATCGGCTGACCCTTTTCATTCGCCGCGCGGATCTCCTCGAGCACACCGTCGAGCTTTTCGGTCACGGTGCGATAGACCTGATCATCCTCGTCCACCCGCGCGATCGGCAGGTTGGTGGGAACCTCGACCACGCCGAGATTGTAGATTTCCTTGAACTCCGGCGCCTCGGTCGAGGCGGTCCCGGTCATTCCGCCGAGCTTTTCATACATGCGGAAATAGTTCTGGAACGTCACCGAGGCATAAGTCACGTTTTCGGGCTGGATGGCGCAGCCTTCCTTGGCCTCGATGGCCTGATGCAGCCCGTCCGACAGACGGCGGCCCACCATCATGCGGCCCGTGAACTCGTCGATCAGCACGATGCTGCCATCGCGCACGATATAGTTCTGGTCCTTGTGAAACAGCTTGTGCGCGCGCAGGCCCTGGTTGACGTGATGCACCAGCGATGTGGCCTCGGGGTCGTAAAGCGATTGCCCCTCGCTCAGCAGGCCGGCCTCGTGCAGCTTTTCCTCGATGAACTCGTTGCCCTCATCCGTCAGGGTCGCGTTGCGGATCTTCTCGTCGATCGTGTAATGCTCTTCCGACAGCGAGGGGATCAGCGCATCGACCTTGACATAAAGGTCAGTGCGATCCTGCGCCGGGCCAGAGATGATCAGCGGCGTGCGGGCCTCGTCGATCAGGATCGAGTCGACCTCGTCGACGATCGCGTAGTAATGGCCCCGCTGCTTCATCTCCTCGATGCGCATCCGCATGTTGTCGCGCAGATAGTCGAAGCCCAACTCGTTGTTGGTGGCGTAGGTCACATCGGCGGCATAGGCGTCGCGCTTTTCGTCATCGGGCTGCTGCGAATAGACGACGCCAGTGCGCATCCCAAGCTTGGCAAAGACCTTGCCCATCCATTCCGAGTCGCGCTTGGCCAGGTAGTCGTTGACGGTGACGATATGCACCGACCCGCCCGTCAGCGCGTTCAGATAGGCAGGAAGCGTAGCGACGAGCGTCTTGCCCTCGCCCGTCTTCATCTCGGCGATGTTGCCGCGATGCAGGAAGATGCCGCCGATAAGCTGCACGTCGAAGGCGCGCAGGCCCAGCGCGCGGCGCGCGGCCTCGCGGCAGTTGGCAAAGGCCTCGGGCAGCACGTCCTCCAGGCTCTCGCCATTGGCAACGCGGGCCTTGAGGTCCTCGGTGCGGACGATCAGCCCGTCATCGTCCAGCGCCTGAAACTCGGGCTCGAGCGCGTTGATCTTCGCGACGATGGGACGGACGGTCTTGACCTTGCGGTCATTCGCGGTGCCGAACACCTTTTTCGTGATCGTCCCTAGACCCAGCATGCGCTCTCTGCCTCTTGTTGTCCGATGCGGACCTTGTGGCGGGCCGCTAACCAAAACGTCAGGGGTCGGTGTCGCGTCGCGGGGTTGTCGGCACGCATGCGCTTCCATAGAAGGGCAGGTGAACCGCGCGGCCCCGTCGCAGGCCGACCTGCTCGCGATGTAATGGGCGGCCCGAAAACTGTCAACGACACGCGCCCGCAGCGGCGCCGAGGGAGATAACATGATACGCAGCTTTTCTCGACCCGGCCTGGTGATGGCAACGGCACTCATGCTCGGGGCACCCGCGCTGGCCGAGACCGAGCCGACGCGCGACACGGTGCTTGCGACCGTGGGCGGCACCGAGATCACGCTGGGCCACCTGCTGGCGGCGCGCGACACCCTGCCCGAGCAGTTTCGCCAAATGCCGGCCGAAGCCCTGTTCGAGCCGCTGGTCGAGCAGTTGATCGAGCAGACAGCGCTGATGCAGCAGACTGAGGGAACGCTGAGTGCGCGCGAGCAGATCGCCTTCGAGAACGAGCAGCGCGCCTTTGTCGCCAACGCCGCGCTGACCCGTGCGGCCGAGGCCGCGCTGACCGAAGAGAATGTGGAAGCCGCCTATGAGGCTTTCGTCACCGAATTCGACGGGCGTGAGCCGACGCCCGAATACAACGCATCACACATCCTCGTCGAGACCGAGGAAGAGGTCGCCCCCATCCTCGAAGCGCTGGAAGATGGCGCCGATTTCGCCGAACTGGCGCGAGAGCACTCGATAGACGGCGCCGCGCAGGCGGGTGGCTCATTGGGCTGGTTCGGGCTGGGCGCGATGATCCCGGATTTCGAGGAAGCGGTGCAGTCGCTGGAAGTGGGCGAATACATGGGTCCGCTGGCGACGCAGTTCGGCTGGCACATCGTCAAGCTGAACGACACGCGCATGTCCTCGGCACCGCCGCTGGATGAGGTGCGCGAGGCGCTGGAGCAGAACCTGCAGCGCGAGGCGGCGCAGGAAGTGCTGACCAGCGCGACAGAGGCTGTCACGATCGAGCGCGCCTATGAGGGGCTGGACCCCACCGTTCTGGGGCGCGACGACCTGCTGGACGACTGAACCTGCCAAGTGTAAAGCGCCAAAGCCGGGCCCGTGTCGGCCCGGCTTTCGTATGGGGACAGGCCATGGGCGCGAAGAAAAAGCTCAAACGCAAGATCAGGGCACTGAAGGCGCGGCTGGCCGCCAGACCCGCAGCAGAAACGACCCGCAGACACCCGGCGGTCTCGCCCCTCGCGCCCGCGACCTTTCCCGACCTGCCAGTGATCCGAGGGCTGCGCGTGGCCAGTGCCGCCGCCGGGGTGCGCTATCCGGGGCGGGCGGATGTGATGCTCGCCCAGCTTGCGCCAGGCTCGGTGGTGGCGGGGGTGTTCACACGCTCGGCCACCCGCGCGGCCTCGATCCGTGACGCACAGGAGAAGATCACCCAGGACGGGACCGAAGGCGCCGCGATCCTTGTCAATTCCGGCAATGCGAACGCCTTCACCGGGGCAGCCGGGGCGCGGTCCGTTGCCGAGTTATGCGCCGCCGTCAGCGCGGCGACAGGCCTGCCCGCCGCGCGCGTCTTGACCGCCTCGACCGGTGTCATCGGAGAGCCCCTGCCGCATGAACGCATCACTGCCGCGCTATCCGGGCTGGTCGCCGATCTGTCCGAGGACGCGCTGCCTGACGCCGCCCGCGCCATCATGACGACCGACACCTTCCCCAAGGGCGCGGCGGCAACGGTCGAGATCGGCGGAGTGCCGGTGCAGATTGCGGGGATCGCCAAGGGGTCGGGCATGATCGCGCCCGACATGGCAACGATGCTGGTCTATATCTTCACCGACGCCCGCATCACCCGCCCCGCGCTGCAGGACATCCTCGCGCAGCAGACCGGGCGCAGCTTCAACTGCATCACCGTGGACAGCGACACCTCGACCTCGGACATGGTGCTGGTGGGGGCGACCGGGCAGGCCGATGCGCCACTCATCAGCGACACAAACAGCCCCGAGGGCGCCGCCTTCGCCGATGCGCTGGGGGGGGTGATGCTGGACCTCGCGCATCAGGTGGTCCGCGATGGCGAGGGGGCCACGAAATTCATCGAGGTGGCCGTGACCGGCGCGCGCTCGGACGCCGATGCACGGCGCATGGGCTTTGCCATCGCCGACTCGCCGCTGGTCAAGACAGCCGTGGCGGGGGAAGATCCGAACTGGGGCCGGATCGTGATGGCCGTGGGCAAATCCGGGGCCGAGGCCGACCGCGACCGGTTGTCCATCCGCCTCGGGCCACATCTGGTCGCGACCGAGGGACAGGTCGCGCCCGATTACGCCGAAGAGACGGGGGCAAGCTACATGAAGCAGACCGACATCCGCATCGCGGTCGATCTGGGTCTTGGGGATGGGGCGGCGACCATCTGGACCTGCGACCTGACCAACCGCTACATCGAGATCAACGCGGATTATCGCTCGTGAAGCTGGTTCTGGTCTCGGCGGTGGCGCTGATCGACGTGGACGGGCGCGTGCTGCTGACGCAGCGCCCCAAGGGCCGGTCGATGGCCGGGCTCTGGGAGTTTCCGGGCGGCAAGGTAGAGCCGGGCGAGACGCCCGAAGCGGCGCTGATCCGCGAATTGCACGAGGAGTTGGGCATCGACACCTGGGAAAGCTGTCTCGCGCCACTGACCTTTGCCAGCCACAGCTACCCGGATTTTCATCTGCTTATGCCGCTTTTCGCCTGTCGCAAATGGCAGGGGCAGATGCAGGGCCGCGAAGGGCAGGCGCTGAAATGGGTGCGCCCGACCGATCTGCGCAACCACCCGATGCCCCCCGCCGATCTGCCCCTGATTCCCGTCCTGCGCGACTGGCTGTGACCTCACCGCGAGATGTCGTCTCCGTAATTGAACCAGACCGCCGCAGGCGTTGATACTGTCCGCGTCAATGCAACAATCCCTGCCCAATCCGTGACAAAATAGGTGCAATTATGTCCCAAACACATTCAGTGCTTGGCAGTAACGCAGTTTTCCGCCACATTCCAATCAACTTACAGGATCGATTTGGCCCCCTTGCTCACCTTCTGTGGGGCTTACTCCGGGCGCACCGATTTAGGGTCGCGCGGTTTCTGCTCAGAGCGCCCTGACCGAAAGGTCAGGGCGATTCTACTTCTGGCGGATACACCACGACCCGAGCAACTGCGCGCAGCACTTACTCCGCCCAGCCGGCGCTCTGCATCTCGTGCAAACGACTGACTGTGCGATCGAATTCGAACAGCCCTTCTCCCTCGGTATAAAGCCTGTCCGGCGCCGCCGCAGCCGAGGCGATCAGGCGCATGCGTGCCTCATATACCGTGTCAATCAGGGTTACGAAGCGCCGCGCCTCGTTGTAGTTCGTGGCCGAAAGATAGGGGATATCCTCGATTATCAGCACGCGCAGCGCATTGGCGATGGCCAGATAATCCGCAGGCCCCAGCGGTTGGCCGCAGAAATCCCAGAACCGCCCCCGACCGACGCCGTTGTGCGCATACGGCACCACCACCTCGCGCCCTTTCAGCGGCAGGCGCAGCGGCGTGCCCGGGTCATGGCCGGTCAACTCATCCCAGATGCGCGCCATCTCGGCGCGGGCACGGGCATCGGCGGGGGTGAACCAGACCTGCGCCCCGGCAAGCCGATGCTGGCGGTAATCGGTCTCGGACTGGATTTCGTGCACCTTCATGCGTGTCTTCAGCAACTCGATGAAGGGCAGGAACAGCGCCCGGTTCAGCCCGTCCTTGTAAAGATCGTCAGGCGGGCGGTTCGAGGTGGTCCCCACCGCCACACCACCATCGAGCAGCCTCTCGAACAGTCGGCCCACGATCATCGCGTCAGTGATGTCCGTGATCTGCATCTCATCCAGCGCCAGAAGCCGCGTCTCAGCGATCACCTTGTCGGCGACCGGGACAAGCGCATCCTCGGCACCGCGCTTGCGCGCCGCGTGCAGCCCGGCGTGGATCTCCTGCATGAAGGCATGAAAGTGCACCCGGCGCGCGGCCGCAGCATCGACATGCGCGACGAACAGGTCCATCAGCATCGATTTGCCGCGCCCCACCCCGCCCCACAGATACAGCCCCGGCGCAGGCGCGGGCGTGCCGCGCGACAGCCAGCCGCGCAGGCGGCCCGAGGGCGCCGCCGGGCGCGCCAGCCAGTCGCGCAACGGCTCGAACAACGGCATCACCGCGCGCTGGGCCGCATCCGGCCGCAGGTCGCCCGCCTCTACCATCCGGTCGTATATCGCGGTCAGCCCCTCGTTCATGGCACCCGTGATTACGCCAGTTGCGCGAGGTCGAAAAGCCCCGCCGCTCTCTTGCCAGCCCCGCCGCGCTTGGCTAGGCATATCGGGTGGCGGCCAAGCGGGGGTATCCATGGACGATCCGAAGACACTGGTCTCGACCGGCTGGCTGGCGCAGCACCTGCAGGACCCGGACCTGCGCATTCTGGATGCAAGCTGGTATCTGCCGCAGATGGGCCGCAATGCCCGGGCCGAGTACGAGGCCGCACATATCCCCGGCGCGCGCTTTTTCGATATCGACGAGATCAGCGACCACCGCTCGAACCTGCCGCATATGGCCCCCCCGGTCGAGAAGTTCATGTCGCGCATGCGCGCCATGGGTGTGGGCGACGGGCATCAGGTGGTCGTCTATGACGGGATGGGCCTGTTCTCGGCCGCTCGCGTCTGGTGGCTGTTCCGGCTGATGGGCAAGACCGATGTCGCCGTGCTGGACGGCGGCTTCCCGAAATGGCAGGCCGAGGGGCGCGCGACCGAAGACATGGCCCCCATGCTGCGCGAGCGTCACATCACCGTCCAGCGGCAAGCGCATATGGTCAAGGATGTGAGCCAGGTCGCCGCCGCGGTCAAGCTGCGCGACTGGCAGATCGTCGATGCCCGTCCGCCCGAGCGGTTCCGGGGCGACACTCCCGAGCCGCGCGAGGGGCTGCGCGCGGGCCACATGCCCGGCGCGCTGAACCTGCCCTTCAACGCCCTGCTGGACCCCGATGGCACGATGAAACAGGGCGACGCGCTGCGCGCCGCCTTCGAGGAGGCGGGCATCGATCTGGCGCGGCCGGTCATCACCACCTGCGGCTCGGGTGTGACAGCGGCGGTGTTGAGCCTCGGGCTGGAACGGCTGGGCCATGCCCGCCATGCGCTTTATGACGGATCGTGGTCGGAATGGGGCCAGTTCCCCGATCTGAAGGTCGAAACCGGATGACCGGACAGACTGGCCACAAGGCGGGTGATGAGGTCAGCTATACCGTCACCTATCTGGAAATGGACAGCCACCCGAGCTATGGCTGGCCGCCCACGCCTGCGGGCATGACCGGCGCGCTGTTGCGGGCCGAGCGCCCCCCGGTCTGGTATTTCCGCGCGCTCTATGACGCGGTGGGGCGCGATTATGCCTGG
>PXES01000250.1 GCA_003564655.1 Paracoccaceae bacterium | reverse complement strand
TGCACCTGCCGCGCGGTGATCGCGTCGGACAGATCGGCAAACAGCGACAGCACCTCGCGCAGCCCCGAGGCCGGGTCCTCTTCCGAGCGGTCGGTCAGCCCCAGATGATTGAACTGCAGGCAGTTGATGAGTTGCCACAGCCGCGCGCCGCCCGTCCCGTCGGCCCGCGTGCTCGAGGCATGGGGCGATTCCTGTTCGGACAGCGCATCGCGCGGTCGCGTCGGCCCGACAATGCAGCGCAGCCGGACCTGGATGTTGTCGACCAGCGTGAAATCTGCGGTCTGCTGACCGATGGGCAGTTGCGCGGGCAGGTGGCGGTTGGTGCACAGCAGATCGCCCTGAAGCGCGCGCGCCCCGTCGCCCGCCGCCGGGGCGTGCAGGCTGATCAGCGTCTCCGACCCATGATATGGGCGGTTGGGGTTGCGGCGCAATTCGGTCAGCGCCACCCGGCGCGGACGGCGGCGCAGGCTGAAATAGAGCGCCTCGCCCGGTCGCGCCTCGCGCCCCGGCAGGGCATAGACCGGCCAGACCGGCACCGCGGTCTTGCCATCGCCCAGATAGGCGCGCATCCGGGTCACGGAATGCACCTCGTAATGTTCGACCGGGCTGGATTGCGGGTTGAGCAGATGCTCGTGCTGGCTGTCGCTGATCTTGACCCGTGCGGACCGCTCGCTGAACAGGTTGATCGTCGGCACCACATAAAGGCGGAAATTGTCGGGCCCCAGGATCGGCGGCAGCCGCGCATCGGCATGGCCGAACTCGAACAGCACGTCAAAGGCCGGGGCATCGATGCGCGCCAGCGCCTGTTCGAGCTTTGCCAGCCGGAAGCCCATGAATTTCTGCGGCAGGATATGAAACTCCTTGAGCCGCGCGAAACCGGGAAAGAGGCGCTCCTCCTCGGGGAAGAACGCCTCGTCGGGGTCGAACCCGATCTGTTCGATGAACCCCTCGGGCGCCGGGGCGAAGACCGGGTCGCCATAGGGGTCGAGCCAGCGCAGCGTGACCCGCAGGCAGGTGCCGAAAAGCTGCTCGTACAGCGCCGACATCTCCGACGGGGGGCCCTGCAGATGCACCGGTAGCCGCGAGAGCCCCGCCTGCGCCAGCGCGTTCACCGGCTTGAGCGCGGCGCGCGCCTTGGCCTCGGTCGGCAGGGCGTCGGGATCGGGCTTGCCGGGGGCGGTGCGGCGCACGAAGCGCAGCCGCAGCCCGGCGGCGGTGCGCGAGGTCCCCTCCAGCCCCAGCGCCTGCAACGCGCCCACCCCGGTCACGTAGCTCGCGCGGTCGATCTGCAGCGGCCACAACTCCAGCGGCGCCGACAGCCGGAAGCGGCACTGCACGCGGCGGTCGCGGTCGCGGTAGCTGGCATCCATGTAGCTGCCGGGCGCGAATCGCGTGCCACTGGCCAGATCGGGAATGGCGTAATCGGGTTCGGCCTGCATCAGCGCCGCCGCCGGGATCGGACACAGATAGCCCGGCAGCAACTGGTCCAGAAGCGCCGTGCTGAAGGTCGAGAACTCGGAATTGAGCTTCAGATGCACCCGCGCTGCGAGGAACGCCGCCCCTTCCAGCAGCCCGGCGAGGCCGGGATCCATTCGGTCGCGCGCCAGCCCGCCCAGCCGGTCGGCGAGGCCCGGAAACTCCAGCGCGAAGGCTTCGGCGCGCTCATAAAGCAGGCCGAGTTCGCGTTCGTAGAGGTCAAGGAATTCCTGCTTCATTCAGGCTTGCCCCGCCCCCTGGCCGTCCCGGAACCGGACCTGGAGGACGCGACCTCCATGCCCGGGGGCACATGCTGCGCCCGCTTTGTCGCCGCCTGCGCCGCCGCAGTCGAGGCCGTCGCGCCGCGTCCGCGCGACAGGTTGCGCAGATCGATCTTGCCCGAGCCGACATCGATCTCGGCCACGAACTCCAGCGGCACATCGACGGGGCGGCACAACAGATCGGCGTTGACCGAGAATGCGATGCGCTGGTTCACGTCATCACTCTCCTCGTGCCGGGTAATGCTGACCGTGCCGGAATCGAGCCGCGGCTCATGCGCCAGCAGCGACTTGCGCAGGCTCTCGGCCAGCAGCGGCAGCTTGTCGGAATCGGTGGTCAGATGGACCAGATCCTGCATGCCGAAATTCAGCACCGAGCGGCGCACATGCGGGTGGTCGTCGAGATCGACCACCGAGGCGAGGTTGACGGTGTTCAACAGATGCCCGAGATCGATGTCCAGGCTCTGGCGAAGCTGCGCCTCGTTCGAGGTCATGCGGTCCGAGCGCCGCGTCACCACGCGCGAGCCGTCCTCGGAATAGCTGACGCTGGCGCGGCGTGCATCGCCCGCGCGCGCCGCGTCACGGAACGCCTGCAACAGCGGCGTGTGCAGCGTGTGGCTGCGCCCCTTCTTGCCGACACTGGTTTTCTGACGCATTGTTCAGCCCCCCGCGCACGCCACAAAGACAGCATGACCGGGGTTCGACCGGCGTTGCGTGCCCTGCCCCGGATGGCAAAGGGCACATGGGCCCGGGCCCGTCACGCGACCGCCCTGTGCAGACGATGCCATGTCTGATCCGGGCCAGCGGCCGAGCCGACCCCTGCCCCGAACGCTCTCGGGTCGGCGGCAGCATGGCGCATGCCATGCTGCCCGCACCAAGGGTCCCTCAGGCCGCCTTGTTCTTGGCGACGTCCCAGCCAGCCTTGGACGAGCCCTTCTTGCCGCCCTTGTCGTCCTGCGCCTGATACTCGACCTCGAACCAAGCGAAGTTGAAGCTCAGCGACTCCTGCACCCGGTCACGATCGCCCTCCTGACCGCCAGTGTTGTAAGAGGACACGATGATCTTCTTCATCTTGATGGTCAGATAGTCGATCGGCTTGGCCCCGCCGGCCTTGCGGACGACCAGCGTCCCCTCGTCGATATGCTCGCCCGAGGTGCAGGCCTTCAGCAGGTCCGGGGTCGATTTGTCCACATATTTGGTCAGGTTCATATCGGACACCGCAACCTTGCCGCCGCCGCCGCCGGTCGCGGTGTGGGTGGTCCCGCTCTGGACCATGCCCCAGGACCAGGCAAGGATGTCAATCTCGTCCTCATGGCCATCAATGACGCTTTCGCCTTTGATTCCGTTCGAGAGTTTCAGAAGAATATCAACAGACATGGTGTCCTCCGGTTAGTGGAACTCGGTTTGCTAAGTGGGTTTGTCGTCAGTTCGAGGGAAGTTTCGACACGAGGCTCATGCCGATATCCATCCCCTCCAGCTGGAAATGCGGGCGGAGAAGAAACTTACCGACATAATACCCCGGGTTTTCAGGGTCCTCAACGACCTCGACCTTCGCCCCGGCCAGCGGCAAGCGCGCCTTTTCGGCCTCGGACGCCTTGGCGGGCGAGATGTGGACATAATTGCTGATCCAGTCCTGCAACTCGTATTCAAGCTGCTCACGCTCGCGGTTGGACCCGATCTTGTCGCGCACCATGTGCTTGAGGTAATGGGCGAAACGCGACACCGCGAACATGTAGGGAATGCGCGCGGACAGGTTCTCCGACGCGGTTGCCTCGGCGCTTTGCATCTTCTTCGGCTTGTAGACCGATTGTGCACCGATGAAGGCCGCCTTGTCGGTGTTCGAGCGGTGGATCAGGCTGATCAGCCCGGCTTTTGACAGCTCTGCCTCGCGCCGGTCGGTGATCGACACCTCGGTGGGGCATTTCATGTCGATCGACCCCTCATCCGTGGTGAAGGTATGCGCCGGCAGGTTCAGCACCTCGCCGCCCGACTGCACGCCGCGGATCTGTACGGTCCAGCCATAATCCTTGTGCGCGCGGGCGATGTTCGCGCCCATCGCATAGGCCGAATTCATCCAGGCATACTTGCCGCTGTCATGGCCGTCGGTCTCTTCGTTGAAGTTGAACTCCTCGACCGGCAGGCTGTCCTCGCCATATGGCAGGCGGGCCATCATGCGCGGCGCGGTCAGCGCCAGATAGCGCGAGTTCTCGCTGTCGCGCAGCCCCCGCCAGGCGGCGTAATCGGGCGTCTCGAAGATCGACATGATGTCGTGCGGGTTGTTGATCTCGCTCCAGTCATCCATGCCCAGCAGCGTCGGCGCGGCGGCCCCGAAGAACGGCGCATGTGCTGCCGCGGCCACCATGCTGACCCCGCGCAGCACGCGCACATCGGCCGAGGAATGGTCGAACTGGTAATCGCCAATCAGGCAGCCGAAGGGCTCGCCGCCCAACGTGCCAAGGCCGGATTCGTAGATCTTCTTGAAGAACGGGCTCTGGTCCCATTTCGCGCCCGGATAGCTGCGCAGCTCGCGGTCCAGCTCGGATTTCGAGATGTTCATGACCCGGACCTTCAGCGTCGCGTCGGGTTCCGAATTGTTGACCAGATAGGCCAGCCCGCGCCAGGCGCTCTCGAGCTTCTGGAATTCCGGCGCGTGCAGGATCTCGTTCATCTGCTCGGACAGCTTTTCGTCAAGCCGCGCGATCATCTCGTCGACAGTGTCGAGCACGTCTTCCTTGACCACCGACTGATCGGCCAGCGCCTCGCGCACCAGCGTCGAGATGGCATTGTCCACTTCGGTCGCCGCCGCTTCGTTGCGCGGCTTGAAGCTGGCCTTGAGCAGCGAGGAAAACTCGTCAAGTTCTTCGGTCTTGACGGCACCGTCCTGCTGAAGCTTTTCCTGTTCCATATAGCGTATCCCGGTCCCTGTCTGTCACGTTTCGGCAGCCCCTGACCCGTACGGCCGGGGGCGCGTCAGTCCTTGTCGTCGGCTGGTCCGCCCTCGGCGGTCTTCTGCTCCAGCAGCTTCATCAGCTCCGGATCGTTGAGAAGCTGGCGCAGCATGTCCTGCGCGGCGGTCTTGCCGTTCATGTAGCGCTGCAGATTGGCAAGCTGGCGGCGCGCGTCGAGGAGCTTCTTCATCGCCGGAACCTGCTCGGCGATCTTGCCGGGGTCGAGATCGTCCATGCTGCGGAAGGTCAGGTTCATGCCGAGCTTCTCGCCCTCCTCACCGCCGAGCTTGTTGTCGACGCTCAGATTGACCGCAGGTTCGATGCTTTCCATGTATTCGTCGAAACTTTGCGGGTCGACCTGGGTGAAGGGGCGGTCGGCGACGCGTGGTTTCTCGACCTTCGAGGCATTGCCCGACAGGTCCGACATCACCCCCATCACGAAGGGCAGCTCGACCTGCGCAGTCTCGTCATACGGGTCTTGATAGCTGATGTGCACACGCGGGGGGCGATTGCGCCGCAGCGCCTTCTGAGCAGAATCCGACATCTCTCCCTCCAGATTTCGTGATCGCGAAATTGAAACCTGACATGCTGGCACTTGTCAAACATAATGATGGCCTGGCGTCCGATTTTTATTTGAATTGCAAAGCCGCATTGCAGGCGGCGGCCGGCGGCTGTACCCCGCAATCAGAGCGTGCGCAGCATGTCGCGATGCGGGATGCCAGCGTCCAGATATTCCGGCCCCTCGGCCACAAACCCAAGCCCCTCGTAGAACCCGATCGCATGGGTCTGCGCGCCGAGCTTCGCGCGGGTTATCCCGGGCCGGTCGCGCAGGACCGCGATAGCCGCCTCGATCAGCGCCGCGCCGATGCCCTGCCCGCGCAGGCCGCGCAGCACGCAGACGCGGCCTATCTTGCCCGTCTCATCGGCCAGCAGCAGCCGCGTGCAGCCCACCGGCACGCCGTCAAGCTGCGCCAGCAGATGCAGCGCGTCAGCATCGCGCCCGTCCAGTTCCTCAGCCTCGGGAACCTGTTGTTCCTCGATGAAGACGACCCGGCGCAGCGCGTGACAGGTGGGCAGGTCCGTCGTCAGCCCGATCTGCAGCGTCATGCGAAGTAATCCCGAAGCATGCAGCTATAGACCGCCTTGAGCTGGATGATCTGGTCGGTCTCGGCATATTCGTCGATCTGGTGCATCGAGGTGCCGACCAGCCCGAACTCGACCACCGGGCAATGATCCTTGACGAAACGCGCATCCGATGTCCCGCCCGAGGTCGAAAGCCGCGGGGTCACGCCGCAGACCCCCTCGACCGCGCGCATGACCAGATCCGACAGCGGCCCCGGCGGGGTGAGGAACGACTCGCCCGAGACATGCACCGCGACCTCCATCGCCACGCCGCTTTCGCCTTCCGCCGCCGCGGCCTGCGCGCGCAGCCAGTCGCTCAGCGATGCACCCGAATGCAGATCGTTGAAGCGGATGTTCAGTGTCGCCACAGCCCGCGCGGGCACCACGTTCGAGGCCGGGTTGCCCACGTCCACGCTGGTCAGTGCCAGCGTCGAAGGGTCGAAATGCTCGCTGCCTTGGTCCAGCTCGTGCCGCGACAGCCGGTCAAGCAGCCCCACCAGCGCGGGAAGCGGGTTCAGCGCCTTGTGCGGATAGGCAGTGTGGCCCTGCTGCCCGGTCGCCGTGATGCGCGCGGTCAGCGAGCCGCGCCGCCCGATCTTGACCATCTCGCCCATCACCTCGGGGCAGGTCGGCTCGCCCACGATGCAGGCGGCCATCGCCTCGCCCTCGGCGGCCATCCAGTCGAGGATTGCGACAGTGCCATCCTGCCCCGGCCCTTCCTCATCGCCCGTGATGGTCAGGATCACCGCGCCGTCGGGCGGGGTGTCGCGCACGAAATCCACCGCCGCCGCGACAAAGGCCGCGACGCCCGATTTCATGTCGCAGGCCCCGCGCCCCCAGATGCGGCCCTGATCGACCTCGCCGCCAAAGGGCGCGCGAGTCCAGTCAGCGGGGTTGCCCAGCGGCACGACATCGGTGTGCCCGTTGAAGCCGAAACTGCGCGGATGCCCCTTTGCGCCCCAGCGTGCGAACAGGTTGGGCGTGCCGTTGCGGTCGACCCGGTGGCACGCGAAGCCCGCTTCGGACAGTACCCGCTCCAGAAGCACCAGCGCGCCGCCCTCCTTGGGCGTGACCGAGGGGCAGCGGATCAGCTCTTTCGTCAGCGCAACAGCCGAGACGGGCTCATTCATCGTCATCCTCATCGCCAAACCATGTCTTCTGCGCCACGATCACGACATCCTCGTCGAGCGCGCGCGCCATCAGCGCGCGTTCTTCCTCGGGCACGGTGTCGCCCGCGCTCTCGCGCTCCGCCAGCGTGCCGTAGCTCGTGACGTCAAGCGCCTGCATCCCGGCGGTCTTCAGCAGCGCGACCGTCTCGCGCACCGCCTCGGCCTCGGTCGTGCCGGGCGCATAGACCAGCAGCCCCGCGCCGGTCGCGCCATCGGGCAACGGATCACCGGGCTGCCGGCCAAGATCGACCAGCAGCGTGTAGACCTGCGGCGCGGCATCGCGGGGTTTGCGGGGCATGGGTGCATCCTCTCCGAGGCTCGGAACTCCTGTCAGGAAAGCGCGCGCAGGGCAAGCCCCGCCATCCGCGCGCCCCATTCGGCATAGATGGGCGCGCCGGGGTGAAAGCCGTCGCGCGCCAGCATCTGCGGGGACAAGGGGATATCGAAGGGCACATGCACCGCGCCCGTTGCAAGGCAAACCGCGTGCAACTCTGCGTCGAGGCGCGCCGCACGCCGCCCCAGATGATCGCGCCAGGGCGCCGGGAAGGCCGGGAACTGCCCCAGCGGCGGCACGGCCGAGGCAAGGATCAGCCGCGCGTCATGCACTGTGCGCAGCATCCCGATCAGCGCGCCGTAGCGATGCGCGAAGCGCGCGGGGCGCGTCTCGCGCAGCACATCATTCACGCCCAGCGCCAGCACCGCCACGTCGCAGGCCCCGGCCCCGGCAAGAAGCCCTGGCGCCGCGCGCACTGTCGCGCCCGAACGCGCGCGCAACTCCCACGTGACGCAGGCGTGCGGGGCCAGATGCGCCAGCATCCGGCCCGCCAGCGCCTGAGACTGTTCGGCCACGCCGACCCCGGCGGCAGAGGAATCGCCCACGATCAGCAGCCGCAATTCCGGCCCCGCGCCCACGCATCCGGCGCGCGGGCCCGCCGCCTCGCCCAGCCGCTCGGTCCGCGCGATGGTCAGTGCCGCCTGCGCCAGATAGACGGGCGCGCGCAGCAGGGGAGAGCCGGGAAACCGCATGGTCACAGATTGGCCTGCGCGCGCAGGCCTGTCACCTGTCTGTGCGCGTCGCGGGGGTCAGACAGCGCCGCATCGGCAAGAAACTGCGAGCGGGCATCCCGCGCCCGTCCGCGCAGGCTGCCCCTGCGCTGGTGTTCGCCACCTGATACAAGAAACCAGATGACGGCTTGGAGCCCTCAGCGACATTCAGGCCAGCCGCAGCACGGAATGCGCCTTCGCAAGTGCAGCATGGTGCTTAGGTGCTGCACGCGCAAACCGGTCATTCGGTCTTTCGCTTGTCCGAGGGCTCGGCCCAGTGAGCGTCGCGCAGCACGAGGCCCAAGGGGGCCACGAGGATGATCGGGAGGTCGGAAGTTGTGTGCAGCGCATGAATGACGAGGCTGGCGGGCCACAGCGCGATAGTGGGTTGGCCGCGCAGCGTCAGCAGTTCTTTGGCCATATCGACCGGGGCCGCATGACCCCGGCAGCGCGAACCGACGATGACCGCCTCACGAGCGATGGCGAGGGAAATCCGGTCTGCCATCAGACTACCTCAGCAATCTATTAATCAGTTTCTCAAATCGTGCCGCAAATACTCATCAGCTCAACACTTTGTTAATGGAAGCCCAACATGATCTGCTGGCGCATGAAAAAAAGGAGTCACCCGCATGATCTGGTACGGGCAATACAATGCAATTCTCATCCTTTCCCTTATCGCTTCGATAGCCATCGGCTTTCTCGTCGGAAACTGGGAGATTCCGTTTCTCACGTTTATCTTGGTGATC
>PXES01000112.1 GCA_003564655.1 Paracoccaceae bacterium | reverse complement strand
TGATCGGCAACAAGGACGGCTGCGAGCATATCGCCGATTGCAACCCCGCGGCCGAGCAGTTCCTCGGCCTGTCGCGCCGGGGCGTGATGGCGCGCGCGCTGGCGCAGGTGGTGCGCATCGATGCGCCCATCGACCGCGCCCTTGGCCGCTGCCGCGAGAACCGCGCGCCAGTCTTCATCAATGATGTGCATGTCTCGGTGGGCGAACGTCCCTCGACGATGTGCTCGGTGCAGCTTGCGCTGCTGGGCGACCGGCGCGATCTGGTGCTGATGCTGCTGGTGCCGCGCGACATTGCGGGCAAGCTGGGCAAGGCCGACGGCATCCGCCACGCGGCGCGCTCGGCCATCGGCATGTCGCAGATGCTGGCGCATGAGATCAAGAACCCGCTCGCCGGGATCAGCGGCGCGGCGCAGCTTCTGTCCATGGGACTGTCGGGCGAGGACCGGGCGCTGACCGATCTGATCGTGGCGGAAAGCCAGCGCATCGTGAAGCTGCTCGAGCAGGTCGAGCAGTTCGGCAATCAGCGCCCGCCCGAGCGGCGCGCGGTCAACATCCATGACGTGCTCGAACGCGCGCGCCGCTCGGCCGAGGTGGGCTTTGCCGCGCATATGCGCATCGAGGATGCCTATGACCCCTCGCTGCCGCCGGTCTGGGCCGATGGCGACCAGCTCTTGCAGGTGTTCCTCAACCTCTTGAAGAACGCCGCGCAGGCGCAGCCCGATGGTGGCCGCATCCGCATCCGCAGCTTCTTCGAGCATTCGCTGCGGCTGCGCGGGGCCAGCGGAGAGGATGTCGCCCTGCCGATCCATGTCGAGATCATCGATGACGGCCCCGGCATCCCGCCCAGGATCGCTGACGAAATCCTCGATCCTTTCGTGTCGGGGCGCGAGAACGGCACTGGTCTGGGGTTGGCGCTGGTCTCGAAGATCATCAGCGCGCATGACGGCTGGTTGACCATCGACAGTGTGCCCGGCCGCACGGTCTTTCGCGTCTCGCTGCCTCGTGCGCCGAGCGCGGCTGTAAACAAGGAGAGCATCTGATGGACGGCACAGTTCTGGTCGCCGATGACGACCGCACGATCCGCACGGTTCTGACCCAGGCGCTGACGCGGGCGGGCTGCAAGGTGCATGCGACCTCGAGCCTGACCACGCTGATGCGCTGGGTCGAGGAAGGGCGCGGCGATCTGGTCATCACCGATGTGATGATGCCCGATGGCAACGGCATCGAGATGATCCCCAAGATCAGCGTCGAGCGCCCCGACCTGCCGGTGATCGTGATCTCGGCGCAGAACACCATCATGACCGCGATCCAGGCCAATGAGGTCGAGGCGCACGACTACCTGCCCAAGCCCTTCGACCTGCCCGACCTGTTGAAACGTGCCGGGGCGGCGATGAAGAACCGCCGCCTGATCGCCGCCTCCGAGGCGCCGGCGCGCCCCACGCCCACTCCGCGCGGCGACATGCTGAGCATGGAGTCGATGCCGCTGGTGGGGCGCACCCCGGTCATGCAAGAGCTTTATCGCCTGATCGCGCGGGTCATCAACGCCACGATGCCCGTGCTGATCATCGGCGAATCGGGCACTGGCAAGTCGCTGATCGCGCGCACGCTGCATGATCTGTCAGATCGCCGCGTGCAGCCCTTCGTGACGGCGACGGGCGAGGATCTGCAATCGGGCGACGGGGTGCAGGCGCTGTTGTCGCGCGTGCGCGGGGGCAAGCTGCT
The DNA here is from genome assembly GCA_003564655.1 of Paracoccaceae bacterium. GTDB lineage: Bacteria > Pseudomonadota > Alphaproteobacteria > Rhodobacterales > Rhodobacteraceae > Roseinatronobacter. Next base: position 7,067 of record PXES01000112.1, on the reverse strand, counting down.
GCTCGACGAGCTGACCTCCTACGATACCGAGGCGCAGCTGCGCGCGGCGCGGCTGCTCGACACATTGCCCGAGGACGGCCCGCGGGTGATGGCCACGGCGCAGGGCAATCTGACCCGCGCGCTGGGCGAGGGGGCGCTGCGCGAGGATCTCTATTACCGGCTGGGCGGTGTGGTGCTGAACGTGCCCGCGCTGCGCGAGCGGATCGACGATCTGGAACCCCTGGCCGCGCATTTCCTGTCGCAGGCCGCGGATGAGGGCGCGAATCTGCGCAAGCTCTCGCCCGACGCGATGGAGGTGGTGCGCGTCTATTCCTGGCCCGGCAATGTGCGGCAGTTGCAGAACACGCTGCGCCGCGCCAGCCTGACCAGCAGCGAGGCCTATATCAGCCGCGCCGAGATCGAGGCGGCGCTGCAAAGCCAGCCCAGCGCAGTCAGCATGAATGCCCGCGTCATGGACGAGACGCTGTCGGAATCGGTCGCGCGGCATCTGCGGCGCTATTTCGACCTGCACGGGCAGGATCTGCCGACACCGGGGCTTTACGGCCGTATCCTGCGCGAGATCGAGAAACCCCTGATCGAGATCGCGCTCGATGCCACGGGCGGCAACCAGGCGCGCTGCGCCGATCTGCTGGGCATCAACCGCAACACGCTGCGCAAGAAGATCACCGAACTCGACATCGCCGTCTCGCGGCGGCGCAAGCTGGCGTGATCCGGCCCTGACCCCGGCGATTTGATGTAGAAATACCACAGCGCCTGTGGCAGTGTTGCGGCAGCGGGCGCAGGTGACAGCCCGGCACGGCGCGGCCCGCTGGGCGGTGCCCGACGATGGGGCAGTGAGGGGATCTTGGCAGGGGTATCGCTCATCCGGGCATCGATCTGGGACGCCGCGCGCCAGATCACCGAGAACCGGCGCATGTCGAATCGCATGACGGTCGCGCTGGTGCTGATGGGGCCGGTGCTGGTGACGCTCACGCTGCTGGCGCTGGGGCCGCTCGACCAGCTTTTCGCCTCGCGCGGGTTGTTGCTGATCCTGCTGGCCGATCTGGTCTATCTGCTGATCGTCGCGGCCCTTGTGGCGGTGCGGATCGCCCGGCTGTTCGCCGCGCGGGCCTCGGACACGGCGGGCGCGCGGCTGCATCTGCGGCTGTCGACGCTGTTTGCGACCATCGCGCTGGTGCCCACGGTCACGGTCGCGGTCTTCGCCACGGTGACGCTGAATGTCGGGCTTGAAGGGTGGTTCTCGGACCGGGTGCAACGCGTGCTGGGCACCTCGCTCGCCGCCGCCGAGGCCTATGAGTTCGAGCAGGAACGCGACCTGCGCATCGACACCGAACAGCTTGCGGGGTACCTCAACACGCTGCGGCAGGTTTTCCCGCTGATGAGCGAGGGCGATCTGCGCAGCGCGCTGTCCGAGGCGCAGGGCCAGGTCCAGCGCGGGCTGCGCGTGGCCTTCATCATCGATGGCGCGGGCGAGATCCGCGCGCGGGGCGAGCGCTCCTACCGGTTCAACTTCACCCCGCCCACGCCCGAACAGATGCTCGAGGCGCGCGAGGGCGGGGTCACGGTCATCAAGGACTGGCCGAACAACGAATTCCGCGCGATTCATGTGCTGGAGGAGTATTTCGACCGCTACCTCTATGTCGCGCGCGAGGTCGATGGCGAGATCCTCAGCCTGCTGGACGAGACCCGCGACACCGTGCGCTTCTACCAGCAGCTTGAACAGGATCGCGGGCAGCTTCTGTTCCAGTTCGGCGCGCTCTACCTCGGTTTCGCGCTGATCCTCATCATGGGCTCGATCTGGCTGGGGCTGAGTTTCGCCGAAAGGCTGGCGCGGCCGGTGGGGCGGCTTGCGGATGCGGCGCAGGCGGTGGGCACCGGTGATCTGGATGTGCAGGTGACAGTCGCGCGCGACGATGACGAGATTGCGCTCTTGGGCCGGGTGTTCAACCAGATGACCACGCAACTCAAGGGCCAGCGCGAGGCGCTGCTGGAGAACACCCGCCAGATCGAGGCGCGGCGGCGGCTGTTCGATTCGGTGCTGGGGTCCGTCACGGCGGGAGTGATCGGGCTGGACGGGCAGGGGCGGGTCGAGTTCATCAACCGCGCCGCCGAGGGGTTGGTCGCCGTCACCGCCAATGCCGTGCTTGGCACGCCGCTGGACGAGGCAGTGCCCGAATTCGCGCCGCTGCTTGCGCGGCTGCAATCAAGCCCCGCCGCGCAGGGCCGCGTGCAGGAGGAGTTGAAGCTCGCGCGCGAAGGGCGGCTCGAGACGCTTCTGGTGCGCGTGGCCGAGCGGCGGCAGGCCGACGGCCGGCTGGAAGGGTATGTCGTGGCCTTCGATGATGTGTCCGAACTGGTCTCGGCCCAGCGCATGGCCGCCTGGGGCGATGTCGCGCGCCGCATCGCGCATGAGATCAAGAACCCGCTGACTCCGATCCAGCTTTCGGCCGAACGGATCGAGCGCAAGTTCGCCCGCAGGCTCGAGGAGGCGGATTCCGAGGCGCTGGCGCAACTCACCTCGGTGATCGTGCGCCAGACCAACGATCTGCGCCGCATCGTCGATGAGTTCTCGCGTTTCGCCCGCATGCCCGAGCCAGACCGCCGCCCGCATGATCTGGTCGCCATCCTGCGCGACTGCGCGCTGTTGCAGGAAAGCGGCCAGCCCGAGGTGCGCTTCGACATCGCGCTGCCCGATGATCCGGTGGTGGTCGAGGTGGACGAGACGATGCTGGCGCAGGCCTTCACCAACCTGATCAAGAACGCGGGCGAGGCCATCGACAGCAAGCGCGCCGCCGACGCACCCGAGGATTACGCCCCCGAGATCCGCATCGGCTTCGCGGCCCGGGACATCGATCTGCGCATCACGATTGCCGATAACGGCATCGGGCTGCCCGCCGATCGCGCGCGGCTGTTCGAGCCTTACGTGACCACCCGCGCCGAGGGCACCGGGCTGGGGCTGTCCATCGTGCGCAAGATCATCGAGGAACATGGCGGCACGTTGCGGCTCGAGGATGCGCCGGTATTCGAAGGGGGCACGCATGCCGGGGCGATGGCGGTGATCCGCCTGCCGCGGCTGAGCCCCGGGCAAGAGACGGATGCAAACAACAATATGGCGGAGCAGCAGGCATGAGTGACATTCTGATTGTCGATGACGAACGCGACATTCGCGCGCTGATCGCGGATATTCTGGAGGATGAGGGCTACAAGACCCGGCAGGCCGCGGATTCCGACGCCGCGATGGCCGAGGTCAACGCCAACCCGCCCGCGATGCTGATCCTCGATATCTGGCTCAAGGACAGCAAGATGGACGGCATCGACATCCTGATGACCGTCAAGCGGTCCAACCCCGACATTCCCATCGTCATCATCTCGGGCCACGGCAATGTCGAGATCGCGGTCGCAGCGATCAAGCAGGGGTCCTATGACTTCATCGAGAAGCCCTTCAACATCGACAAGCTGATGGTGGTGATCAGCCGCGCGATGGAGGCCGCGCGCCTGCGCCGCGAGAACCAGGCGCTGAAACGGCGCGAGGCGAATTCCGCGCAGATGCTGGGCGAGAGCCACGCCTTCCGCGCGCTCTGCGCCAATCTCGACAAGGTGACGCAGTCCAACGCCCGGATCATGTTCACCGGCCCGGCCGGCAGCGGCAAGGAAGTCGCGGCGCGCTATGTCTACGAGCATTCGGACCGCGCCAGCGCGCCCTTTGTCTGCGTCTCCTCCGCGATGATCGAGCCCGATCGCATGGAAGAGGTGCTGTTCGGCCGCGAAAGCCCCGAGCGCGGGGTCGAGCCCGGCCTGCTGGAGCAGGCGCATGGCGGGGTGGTCTATCTCGACGAGGTCGCCGACATGCCGCTGGGCACGCAATCGAAGATCCTGCGCGTGCTGGTCGAGCAGCAATTCACCCGGTTGGGCGGGGCCGACAAGGTGCGGGTCGATTTGCGGGTGATGTCGGCGACCACGCAGGACCTGGCAGAGCGGGTCCGCGAGGGACGCTTCCGGCAAGAGCTTTTCGACCGGCTGAGCGTGGTGCCGATCCGCGTGCCTGGGCTGGAGGAACGCTGCGAGGATATCCCCGTCCTCGCCGAGCATTTCATCGACGAGTTGCACCGCCTGCACGGGCTGGCAAAGCGCAGCCTGTCAGAGGCCGCGCGCGCCCATCTGCAGACGATGCGCTGGCCGGGAAATATCCGCCAGCTGCGCAACGTGATCGAGCGCACGATGATTCTGGGCGAGGCGGGCACCCCCATCGAGGTCCGCGATCTGCAAACCGAGACGGCGGCCGAGCCGAGCGATACCGGCGCCAAGGTGGTGCTGTCGGGCAGCCTGACGACCCTGCCGCTGCGCGAGGCGCGCGAGTTGTTCGAGCGCGAATACCTGCTCTCGCAGATCCAGCGCTTCGGCGGCAATATCAGCCGCACGGCGAGCTTTGTGGGGATGGAGCGCTCGGCGCTGCACCGCAAGTTGAAATCGCTGGGCGTGACGGCGCCGAAACTGTCCGAGGCAAAGGGCTGACAGCGCGGCCGACCAGCAGCATGGGGGCCGCGCGAGGACCGCAGGCGCGTTGGCGCGCCCGGGCTGCACAAAGCGCCCTCGGGCCGTGCCCACCCACCCACCCTTGCACGCCCCGAGGGCGCTTTGTGCGGCCATCTCGGGCACAGGCGGTCTGATAGATCCGCGCACAATCGCGCGACGCGGGCGCGGGGCGGCTGGTCGGCGCGTGGCTGCCGGGTTATGCTGCGAACATGCGGTGTCTGGTCCCTCTCGCCCTGTCTGTCACGTTCCTGCTGCCTGCGGGCGCGTTCGCCGAGGGCGATGACGGGGTCGAAGAGCCCCTGGCGCCGCTGATCGAGCGGTTCGAGGACGGCATGCGCGGGATTTTGCGCGAATTCGGCCCGTATCTGCGCGAACTGGAACGCGGCTTGCAGGCAGCGGAGCCGGAACTGCTGCAGCTTTTCGAGCAGATGCGCGACATGACGCAGTATCACCCGCCCGAGTTGCTGCCCAATGGCGATATCCTCATCCGCCGGCGTCAGCCGGGCGACGAGGAGCCGGGCGACGGCGACTCGTCCGACGACCCGCCCGAGGACCCGTTCGAGTTGTGAGTCCGGCGCACGCGGACTTTCGCTTCCGCGCCGACCTGGTTGGCGAGGGATGTGAAGCGCTGCGCCGCCACATCGCCGAACAGCGCCTGCATGTCGCGCTCGAGGATCAACTCCAGCACCCGCTTCTTGGGGAAGAAGCGCAACTCGCCCGCATTCGACGGCCCGTCCATCGAGAACATCGCCCCGAAACGCAGCGCGCGGCCCAGCATCTTGGCCTCGGCCAGATCGGCCTCGGTCAACAGGCCCGCAACCTCGCGGATGCGCGGGCGCAAGCCATTGGTCTTGTAGCGATACATCAGCGCGATCCCCAGATAGCCCCGCCCCATATGGTCGAGCCCGCCCAGATTCGCCCGCGTCGCCGTGTCGAAACACGCATCCGCCCGGTAGTCGGGATGCGCGCGCCAGTTCACGTCATGCAGCAGGCAGGCCGCGCGGATCAGCCGCAGCCGCTCGGGCGGGCGCGAGCGGTAGAGCGGCAGCAGGAAATTGTAGAGCTTGCGCCCGAAGCCCGGCAGCCGGGCGCTGCTGTGCTCCATGAAATGGCACGCCTCGATCAGCGGGTCGCGGCGGCGCAGCGTGTCGGGCATCTGATCGTAGAGGATGCCCTCGCGGATGCCATAGCTTGACACATAGACCGCGCGCGGGCTGAAGACGCGCACAAGCTGGCGCAGCACGACCGCGGCGAGCGGCACGAGGCTGATGCGCTCTTCCGAAATGCCGGTCATCTGGCGCAGCGCGCTCATCTCGTGCTCGGCGATCCAGTCGATGGTCTTGCGGATCGACTTGGGCGTCATGGCGTATTCATGCAGAACTTTCAGCGGATAGCCGCGTCGTTCCATATCCAGCCGGGCGATGGCGCGCCACGATCCGCCGACCAGGTAAAGCGCGTCGTGATGCGTGCCAACTTCGTCCCGTAAGTCCTTGAGAACGTTGCAGATATGGTTGCGAAGCCCCTTCTTGCCGCCACCCACCTGTTGCAGCCGGAACGGCCCCAGCGCCGAGGTGACAGTGGCATGGACGCGCCCCGCGCCGATCACGGCGAGTTCCATGCTGTTGCCGCCGATATCGCAGACCAGCCCCGACGCCTCGGGCCAGCCGGTCAGCACGCCCTGCGCCGAGAGCCGCGCCTCTTCCGGCCCGTCGATCACGCGCATCCGCAGCCCCGTCTCGGCCTCGATCTGCGCGCGGAATTCGGGGCCGTCCTCGGCCTCGCGCACCGCGGCGGTGGCGACCATGGTCAGGTTGGTCAGCCGCATCCCGTGCGCCAGCAGGGCAAAGCGTTTCAGCGTGGCAAGCGCGCGCGTGCGTCCCTCGGGGTTCAGCCGCCCGGTCTCGGCCAGTCCGCGGCCCAGCCCGCACAGCACCTTTTCGTTGAAGAAATAGGCGGGGCTGCGGGCGGCCCCGTCAAACACCACCATCCGCACCGAGTTCGAGCCGACATCGATCACCCCCACCAGCGCCAGCGCGCGGGCCGAAGGGTCGGTGAAGATGGGACTATCGAACAGGCCCGCCCGATGGGCAGTTGGGTCGCGCCCCTCGGGCGCGGGCGATTGGCCATCCATCGCGGCAGCTCCTGTCTGGCATCGGCCTTAGGCGTGCACTCTAGCGGGTCATCGCAGCACTGGTCAATCGGCTGCCTGCGGGCAGGGGCGTGCTGTGCGGCGCAACTGCCCCTTTCGCCCCGGCGCGGCTTGCGGCATAAGCTGCGCACCGCCGAACCGAGGGACCGCCATGCACGATATCCGCGCCATCCGTGACAATCCCGCCGCATTCGATGCGGCTTTGTCCCGCCGGGGACTCGCGCCGCTCTCGGGCGAGATCCTCGAGATCGACCAGGCGCGCCGCGCTGCCATCGCCGAGGCCGAAGAGGCCAAGGCCGCGCAGAACGCCGCCTCGAAGGCGGTGGGCGCGGCCAAGGCGAAAGGCGACGAGGAGGGGTTTGCCCGGCTGCGCGCCGAGATGGCC
>PXES01000177.1 GCA_003564655.1 Paracoccaceae bacterium | reverse complement strand
CTGGCGCTGCGCATCGTCAATGGCGATGTGCCCGAGAGCCTGCGCGACAAGAAGTTGATGGCGCTTGACATGGGCGCGCTGATCGCGGGCGCAAAGTACCGTGGCGAGTTCGAGGAGCGGCTCAAATCCGTGCTGTCCGAGGTGACCAGCGCCGATGGCGAGATCATCCTGTTCATCGACGAGATGCACACGTTGGTCGGCGCGGGCAAATCCGAAGGGGCGATGGATGCGGCCAACCTGATCAAGCCCGCGCTGGCGCGTGGCGAGTTGCATTGCGTCGGCGCCACGACGCTGGATGAGTATCGCAAGCATGTCGAGAAGGACGCGGCGCTGGCGCGGCGCTTCCAGCCGGTGTTGGTCGAGGAGCCGACCGCCGAGGACACGATCAGCATCCTGCGCGGCATCAAGGAGAAATACGAGCTGCACCATGGCGTACGCATCTCCGACTCGGCGCTGGTCGCGGCGGCGACGCTGAGCCATCGCTACATCACTGACCGTTTCCTGCCCGACAAGGCCATCGACCTGATGGACGAGGCGGCCTCGCGGCTGCGCATGGAGGTCGACAGCAAGCCCGAGGAACTTGACGCGCTGGACCGCGACATCCTGCAAAAGCAGATCGAGGCCGAGGCGCTGCGCAAGGAGGACGACGCCGCCAGCCGCGATCGGCTGGAGACGCTGGAGCGCGAACTCTCCGAGTTGCAGGAACGCAGTGCGGAGATGACCGCAACGTGGCAGGCTGAGCGCGACAAGCTGGAGGCCGCGCGCAGCATCAAGGAAGATCTGGACCGCGCGCGGATCGATCTGGAAACCGCCAAGCGCACGGGCGATTTCGCCAGCGCCGGGCGGCTGCAATATGGCGATATTCCGGAGCTTGAACGCAAGCTGGCTGATGCCGAGGCACGCGAGGCCGAAAAGATGGTGGCCGACGCCGTGCGGCCCGAGCAGATCGCCGAGGTCGTCGAACGCTGGACAGGCATCCCGACCTCGAAAATGCTCGAGGGGGAGCGCGAGAAACTGCTGCGCATGGAGGACGAGCTGCACAAGCGCGTCGTGGGCCAGAATACGGCGGTGCGCGCGGTGGCCAATGCCGTGCGCCGGGCCCGCGCGGGGCTGAATGACGAAAACCGCCCCTTGGGCAGCTTCCTCTTCCTCGGGCCGACCGGTGTCGGCAAGACAGAACTCACCAAGGCCGTTGCCGAATACCTGTTCGACGACGATCAGGCGATGGTGCGGATTGACATGAGTGAGTTCATGGAAAAGCACGCTGTCGCCCGTCTGATCGGTGCCCCGCCGGGCTATGTCGGCTACGAGGAAGGCGGTGTGCTGACCGAGGCCGTGCGCCGCCGCCCCTACCAGGTCGTGCTGTTCGACGAGGTCGAGAAGGCGCACCCCGAAGTCTTTAACGTGCTTTTGCAGGTGCTCGATGACGGGGTGTTGACCGACGGGCATGGCCGCACGGTCGATTTCAAGCAGACGCTGATCGTGCTGACCTCGAACCTCGGTAGTCAGGCGCTGTCGCGGCTGGGCGAGGGCGGTGACTCCGCGGCCGCCAAGGCCGAGGTGATGGAGGCCGTGCGCGGGCATTTCCGGCCCGAATTCCTCAACCGGCTGGACGAGACGATCATCTTCGACCGGCTGGGACGGCAGGACATGGATGCGATCGTCGATATCCAGATGGGGCGGCTTCTCAAGCGGCTTCTGGCGCGCAAGATCACGCTGGATCTCGATGACAGCGCGCGGACCTGGCTGGCCGACAAGGGGTATGATCCGGTCTATGGCGCCCGCCCGCTCAAGCGGGTGATCCAGCGCTACCTGCAGGACCCGCTGGCCGAAATGCTGTTGGGTGGCGAGGTGCTGGATGGGGCGACGTTGCCGGTGACAGCAGGCCCGACCGGGCTGGTGATCGGCGAACGCCCGGTGACCGACCCGGACGCGCCGCGCATGACGCTTGTGCATTGAACACGGCCTGCGGCGCGCGCACGCGTGCGCGCGCCCCGCAAGACAGCCGCCCACCCTTGCGCGCGCCTTCCGGCGCGTATGTGGGTGTCGGTAACGGCGCGGAGCTGTGCAGCGGGGCAGTGTGGCATGACAGAAAAAAGCTGAATCGCACGCCGGAGGCTTGCCAAACCATGTGCCCTTTGTCCTAATGGCGCAAATCCCAGCAGTTGGACGCCATGCCCCAGACCCCGGTCATTGAGATTCGCGCCCTGCACAAATCCTACGGGACGCTGGATGTGCTCAAGGGGGTCAGTATCAGCGCGCAGAAGGGCGATGTGGTGTCGCTGATCGGCTCTTCGGGCTCCGGCAAGTCGACGCTCTTGCGCTGCTGCAACCTGCTCGAGGACAGCCAAGAGGGCGAAATCCTCTTCAATGGCGAGCCGGTGCGCTGGAAGGGCAAGGGGCTGGGCCGCCACCCTTCCGACCGCGCCCAGGTCACGCGCATCCGGACCAATCTCAGCATGGTGTTCCAGAGTTTCAATCTGTGGTCGCACATGACCGTCCTGCAGAATGTGATGGAGGCGCCGGTCTCGGTCCTCAAGCAGGACCGCGCCGAGGTCGAGGCACGCGCGCGCGGCTTGCTCGACAAGGTGGGGATCGGCGACAAGGCCGATGTCTACCCCGCCCAGATGTCGGGCGGCCAGCAGCAGCGCGCCGCCATCGCCCGCGCCCTGTGCATGGAGCCCGAGGCACTGCTGTTCGACGAGCCGACCTCGGCGCTCGATCCGGAACTGGAGCAAGAGGTGGTGCGCGTGATCCGCGCGCTGGCCGAGGAAGGCCGCACCATGCTCATCGTAACCCATGACATGCGCATGGCTGCGGATGTCTCGGATCATGTGGTATTCCTGCATGGCGGGCGGATCGAGGAGCAGGGACCGCCCGACTCACTGTTCAAGAGCCCGCAATCCGCGCGGCTTCGCCAGTTCCTCAGCCACTCGGATGCGGCCTGAGGCAAGAACCAGAACCTTCAACACGGGAGAAAACCATGACCAAGACCCCTCTCACACTTGCTGCCGCGATCGCTCTGGTCGCGTCGGGCGCGCTTGCGGATGACCCGGTGCGGATCGGCACCGAAGGCGCTTACCCGCCCTGGAACTTCATCAATGACGCCAACGAGATTGTCGGCTTCGAGATCGACCTCGGCAACGCGATCTGCGAGCGCGCGGGCCTCACCTGCGAATGGGTGCTCAATGACTGGGACACGATCATCCCCAATCTGGTCGCGGGCAACTACGACGTGATCATGGCCGGCATGAGCATCACCGAAGCGCGCAGCCAGGTGATCTCGTTCTCGGAAAACTACCTGCCGCCCGATGCCTCGGCCTACATGGCGTTGGACGGCACCGACGAATCAGTGATCGAGGACGGGATCATCGCCGTGCAGTCGAACACGGTGCAGGCCGGCGTGGTCGCTGATGGCAACGCGACCGCGCTGGAGTTTCCGACGCCTGATGAAACCATCTCGGCCGTGCGCAATGGCGAGGTCGATGCCGTGCTGGCCGACCGCAGCTTCCTTGTGCCCTATGTCGCCGATTCAGGCGGCGAGCTAGTGTTCATCGGGGAAGACATCTTCCCCGGCGACGGTGTCGGCGCAGGCTTCCGCCAGTCGGACAACGAGTTGCGCGAGACCTTCACTGAAATCGTCCTGGAAATGCGCGAGGACGGCACGATCAACGAGCTGATCGACCAGTGGTTCGACGAAAGCATGGGCCGGTTCTGAGTTGATCGCGCGATCAGGCCCTGCATTGCCAGGGCCTGATCCTACCCGCACGAGCCATTTGCCATGTTCGCTTTCTGCACCGACCCCTCCACCCTGCCGCAGTGGCAGTGGTTCGCCTGCTACCTGACCACGGGAACGCACTTCGCCTTCTACCGCTCGTTCTTCATGGTGATGCTGCTGCTGGCCATTACGGCGCCCATCGCGCTTGGCATGGGGCTTTTGGGGGCGATGGCCGTTCGCTCGCGCATATGGCCGGTCAGCTGGCTGGGCAAGGGGTACGTGAACATCGTTCGCGGCGTGCCCGATATCGTTTTCTTCATGTTCGTGCCGATCGCATTGGGGCAGGGCATTGAATGGGTGTTTCACCACATCAACTGCCCCGACTGGGACCAACCGATCCGGCAGGGCAATGACTTCATCGTCTGCCGCGAGGCAAAGGTGCCCGCGCCGAATGCGCCTGCCTGGGTGCGCAGCACCTATGCCTTCTCGATGGCGGTGATCGCCTATGCGCTGGTATTCGGCGCCTTCGCCGCCAACACGCTCTACGGTGCGATGCAGGCCGTGCCGCGTGCGCAGGTCGAGACCGCCGAAGCCTACGGCATGACCAGCGGCCAGGTGTTCCGCCGCATCATCATGCCGCAGATGTGGGTCTATGCGCTGCCGGGGCTGTCGAATATCTGGCAGATCCTGATCAAGGCCACGCCGCTTCTGTTCCTGCTGGGCATTCAGGACGCCGTCTACTGGGCGCGCGAACTGGGCGGGCAGAAGACCTCGCTCTATACCTACCCGCACCCGGACTGGCGGGTGTGGTACTTCCTTGTCTTGCTGTCCTTCTACCTGTTCCTGACCTGGGGCTCCGAACGCATCTTCGCTCGGATCAACACGCGCCTCTCGCGCGGGCAGGCAACAGCCGCAGGCGAGCGTCTGCGAAAGGCTGCCGCATGACCCGCCTGCCGATTTTCTTGCTCCAAATACTCCGGGGGGAGGCGCGCTTGCGCGACGGGGGGCAGCGCCCCCCGACCCCGCAAGCGGAGCGCGCACCATGAGAAGCTGTGCCGAGAGCCTCAATGCCTATATCCTGCGCGCGCTGGGGCGCGACTGGGGCGAGCGGCTGCTGCCGCGCGGTCTGGATATCACGCTGTGTGACCAGGTGGTCCTGATCGCCAGCGGGCTGATCTGGACCGTCTATTTCGCCGCGCTCGCCATCTTCATCGGCTTCTTCCTTGCCGTCGCCGTCGCGGTGGCCAAGTCGAGCGAGAACCCGTGGCTGTCGCGTCCGGCCGCGACCTTTGTCTTCGTGTTTCGCGGCTCTCCGCTCTTCATACAGTTTTTCTTTTTCTACTCGGCTTTCGTGCTCTTGCCGCGTGCGGGCATCGACATCCCGCTGGGCTTCGTCACACTGACGGTCCAGACTTCGGCACTGACCACCGCGCAGGTGGGCGGGCTGATCGTGCTGGTGCTGAACACCACGGCCTATTCGGCCGAGTTGTTCGCGGGCGCCCTGCGGTCCATCCCGAAGGGCGATCTGGAGGCCGCCGATGCTTACGGTCTGTCGGGCTTCACCAAGTTCCGCCGCGTGGTCTTTCCGTCGATGCTGCGCCTCGCCTGGCCCAGCTATACCAACGAGGCGATCTTCCTGACGCATTCCACGACGTTGGTCTTCCTCTCGGCCTTTCCGGCGCGCCAGCAGTCGGGCGAGGCATTCTATTACGCGCGGTATTTCGTCGATCAGACCTTCAACCCCTTCATTGGCTACCCGCTTGTTGCTGCGTATTTCATCCTGCTAACACTGGCGATCGTGGGGCTGTTCGGATTGGCGAACCGCCATCTCAATCGCCACCTGCCGCAAGCGCACCGTCCGCGCGTGCGGTTTCGTCCGCAATATATCCGCTGAGGACCCCTTGCAGAACATCCGTGTCGCCATTCCCGACCTCAACGGGCAGGCCCGTGCCAAGCGTGTGCCGGCTGCCGCCGAAGCCAAGCTGATGCGCGGCGAGGCGCGGATGCCGCTGTCGGCGCTCAATCTCGATATCTGGGGCAATGACATCGCGGACAGCCCGCTATTGTTCGAGACCGGCGATGCCGACGGCTTCCTGCGCCCGACCGAGCGCGGCCTGCTGCCCATGCCCTGGATCGGGCCCGAGGCGATGCTGCTGCCGATGGCGATGTATCACGAGGATGGCCGCCCCTTCGCGGGCGATCCGCGCCACGCCCTCGCGCGGATCGTTGCGCAGCTGGACGCGCGCGGCCTGCGCGCCGTGACTGCGACCGAGCTGGAGTTCTATCTCATCGACGATAGCGGTGCGACCTTCCAGCCCCCGGCGAGCCCGATCTCGGGGCGGCGGGCGATGGGGTCAGCGACGCTGTCGATGCGGATGCTGGATGAGTTCAACGCCTTTTTCGACGCGCTTTATGCGGGGGGCGAGGCGATGGGGATCAGCGCCGACACCGCCACCTCCGAGGCCGGGCCGGGCCAGTTCGAGATCTCGCTCGCGCATGGTGCCGATCCGCTACGGATGGCCGATGACACATGGCTCTTCAAAATCCTCGTGCGCAGGCTGGCGCGTGCGCATGGCATGGCGGCAAGCTTCATGGCCAAGCCCTATGCTGACGCGTCGGGCAATGGGCTGCATCTGCACGCCTCGATGCTAGATGCAGAGGGGCGCAATATCTTCGACAATGGCGGCCCCGAGGGCACGCCCGCGCTACGCCACGCGATTGCCGGGGTGCTGGCGGCGATGCCCGGCTCGACACTGGTTTTTGCGCCGCATGCCAACAGTTATAACCGGCTGGTACCCCATGCCCACGCGCCGACAGGGGTCGCTTGGGCCTATGAGAACCGCACAGCCTCGGTCCGCGTGCCGGTCGGCGCGCCGCAGGCGCGGCGGCTTGAACATCGGGTCGCAGGGGGCGATGTGAACCCCTATCTGCTGATGACCGCGGTGCTGGGGGCGATGCTGGCGGGTATAGAGGCCGAGGCAGAACCACCCGCCCCGATCACCGGCGATGCCTATGCGCAGGGTTTGCCACAGATTCCAGATAGCTGGCAGGCGGCGCTGGATCTGTTTGCCACAAGTCCCGAAGTGGCACGGATCTTCGCCCCCGATCTGATCGACAACATGCGCCGCACCAAGCTGCAGGAAATGGCGGGTATCGCGGCACTGACCGCGCAGGAGGTGCTGGAGCTTTATCTCGAGGCTGTCTGAACTGTCGCAGAAGCGCCCGCTCGGGGAGGCCCACCCCCCCCCTCCTTTCCGCTCACGGGCGCTTGCCCGCGCGACACGCGCGGGCCGGTATTCCAGAGGCGACTTGCCTTGCCGTGACGGGCAGGTTAAATTTGATCAAATCACGCGAGAGTATCCACATGAAGATCGGCATCCTGCAGGCCGGCCAGGCGCCCGAACCACTGCGCGCCAGCCCCGGCGACTATCCGGCGCTGTTCGCGCAGTTGCTGAACGGGCAGGGGTTGGACTTCCGCTCCTGGCATGTCGAGGCGATGGAGTTTCCGCCCGACATCCGCGCCGCCGATGGCTGGTTGATCACCGGCTCGCGCCACGGTGTCTATGAGGATCATCCCTTCATCGCGCCGCTCGAGAAACTCGTACGCGACGCGCTTGGGGCCGGGCAGCCGGTGGTTGGCGTCTGTTTTGGCCATCAGATCATGGCGCAGGCGCTGGGCGGGCAGGTCGAGAAATTCGCAGGCGGCTGGGCCGTTGGCGCGCAGCAGTATGATTTCGAGGGCGAGACGCTCGTCTTGAATGCGTGGCATCAGGACCAGGTCATCACCCCGCCGCCCGGCGCACGCACTGTGGCCCGCAACGATTTCTGCGCCCACGCCGCGCTCGTCTATGGGGCGCACGGGTATTCGGTGCAGGCGCATCCGGAATTCGGCGAGGATTTCATCGACGGGCTGATCGCGACGCGTGGGCGCGGGCGCGTCCCCGATGCGCAACTTGACGCCGCACAGGCACGGCTCGGCGGGCGGCGCGATGCAGCGGTGATCGCAGACCGCATCGGCGCGCATTTTCGCCGCCACGCCCAGACCCCTGCCGTATCGGAGCGCCCATGAGCAACTGGAAAGAGCAGATTCCGCAATCCGCGCGGGAGTTCCTGGCCGGGCGTCGGCTGGATGAGGTCGAGTGCATCATCGCCGACATGGCCGGTGTGGCGCGCGGCAAGGCCATGCCCGCCTTCAAGTTCGACGAAGGGTCGAAATACTACTTGCCGACCTCGATCTTCTTGCAGACGATCACTGGCGGCTGGGCTGAATTCCGCGATGGTGCCGATCTGGAGCCCGACATGATCATGCGGCCCGATTTCACCACTGCGACTGCCGCGCCATGGACCGCCGACTGGACCTTGCAGGTCATCCATGACGCCGAGGATGCCAGCGGCGCGCCCATCCCGACGGCACCGCGAAACGTGCTGCGGCGGGTGCTCGATCTTTACCACGCCAAGGGCTGGCAGCCAGTGGTCGCACCCGAGATGGAGTTCTACTTCGTCGCCCGCAACACCGATCCCAACATGCCGATCATCCCGCCCATGGGCCGGACGGGGCGGCGGGCGGCGGCGCGGCAGGCCTATTCCATGTCGGCGGTCGATGAATACGGCAAGGTGATCGACGATATTTATGACTTCGCCGAAGCCATGGGGCTCGAGATCGACGGCATCCTGCAAGAGGGCGGCGCTGGGCAGGTCGAGATCAACATGGCCCATGGCGATCCGCTGCGGCTGGCCGACGAGGTATTCTATTTCAAGCGCATGATCCGCGAGGCGGCTTTGCGCCACGACATGTTCGCGACCTTCATGGCCAAGCCCATCGAGGGCGAGCCGGGCAGCGCCATGCATATCCACCATTCGGTGCTCGACATGGCCTCGGGGCGCAACCTGTTCTCGACCGAGGATGGCGCGAGCACCGAGGCATTCCTGCATTTCATCGGCGGGTTGCAGCGGCATCTGCCTGCCGCCGTGGCGCTGTTTGCACCCTATGTGAACAGCTATCGCCGTTATGTGCCCGACTTCGCCGCGCCGATAAATCTGGAATGGGGCCACGACAATCGCACCACCGGGCTGCGCGTGCCGATTTCGTCGCCTGCCTCGCGCCGGG
>PXES01000242.1 GCA_003564655.1 Paracoccaceae bacterium | reverse complement strand
GCGGCGTCGGCATCAGTGACCTCGGGCAGGTCGCGCAGGAAATCGGAGGAAACCGGCGCGCCCAGCCCGGCGGGGGCAATCAGCGACAGGCTGGCCGCGCGTCCGAGGTGAGTGGCGGCATAGTGCATCGCCACCGCAGCGCCGAAGGAATGCGCGATCAGATGCGGGCGCGTCAGCCCCAGCGTGTCGATGAGTGCCGCCAGATGGTCCGAGAAAAGCGCCAGATCGGCTCCCGGTAGCGCCAGCTCCGACCCGCCATGCCCGGGCAGGTCATAGAGCGTCAGTTGCGCCTGCCCCGCCAGCGCGGGCTCGGTCATCAGCCATACGCCCATGTCGGCGCCGAAGCCGTGGATCAGCACCGCCTCGGGGCCGCCCGGCGCGCCTGCCTGCCGCAGCCGGGTGCGCCGCCCGCCGATCACCTGCGTGCTCATGCCGGGGCGATGCGGCCCAGCACGTCGCCCACCTCGGCAATGTCGCCGGTCTCGACCAGGCATTCGGCCAGCGTGCCATCGGCGGGGGCCTCGATCTCCATGCTCAGCTTGGGCGTGTTGATCTGCAGCACGGGCTGGCCCTTGGCGACAGACGCGCCGGGCTCTACCAGCCATTCGTCGATCTCGGCCTCGGTCACTTCATTGCCCAGCGCGGGCATCAGGATATCGGTCACGGTCTGCCTCCTTTACAGGCCCTGCCGGGCCAGTTCGATGTCACCCCAGCCGCGCAGCCCGCGACGGTTCAGCCCGCTTTCGCCCATCAGGTCGATGCGCACGGCGTCGCACACGTCATGGGGCTGCGGGAAATAGGTGGCCTCCATGTCCGCGCCGGGGACGATCCAGTTCGGCGCGCCCAGCACACGCGGCGGGGCCTTGAGCGACCCATGCGCGAAGCGGGCCAGATTGGCCGCCAGCGTCTGCGCGAAGCTGCCGCGCTCGCTGGCCTCGGTCATCACCAGCAGCCGCCCCGTGCGCTCCACCGAGGCGATCACCGGCGCGTAGTCGAAGGGGACCAGCGGGCGGGCGTCGATCACCTCGACCTCGACCCCCTGTTCAGCAAGCTCCTCGGCCGCCGTCATGGCGGGGTAGAGCGAGGGGCCGATGGTCAGGATGGTGGCATCGCGCCCCGCCCGCTTCACTTCCGGCGCGCCGAAGGGCAGCGCGAAATCGCCCTCGGGCACGCCGTCGGCGTGGAACAATTCGCCCGTGTCGTAAAGCCGCTGGCTTTCCAGAACCACCACGGGGGCATTGCTGGCCAGCGCCGTGGTCATCAGCCCCTTGGCGTCGCGCGGGGTAGCGGGGTAGATCACCTTCAGCCCCGGCACATGCGCAAGCATCGCCGACCAGTCCTGGCTGTGCTGCGCGCCGTATTTCGACCCGATGGAGAGCCGCAGCACCACTGGCAGGTGCAATTCGCCCGCCGACATGGCCTGCCACTTGGCCATCTGGTTGAAGATCTCGTCGCCCGCGCGGCCCACGAAATCGCCATACATCAGCTCCACCAGCGCGCGCCCGCCGGACATGGCATAGCCCACCGCGGTGGCGACGATGGCGGCCTCGGAGATCGGCGCGTTGAACAACCGGTCGCGCGGGAAGATGTCGGACAGGCCGCGATAGACGCCGAAGGCCCCGCCCCATTCGCGGCACTCCTCGCCCCAGGCGCTAAGGGTGGGGTCGGCCCGCATCCGCGCGAGGATCGCCTCGAACAGCGCGTCGCGCAGAGTGATGCAGCGCATGGGCGAGAGGGGCTTGCCGTCCTCGCCCCGGCCCGTGCGGGAGCGTTTGGCGAGTTGCTTCAGGCGCGCGGTCGTCTCGGGCGCAACCAGCGTGGGCGCGGGCTCGGGCGGGGTGGCGGCGCTGGTATCCGAGAACATCATCTCCCCGATATGCAGGGGCCTCGCGTCAATATCCACTGGCGGGGCCAGCGCGGGGTCCAGCGTGGCGGCGACCACGGCGCGCAGCTGGTCGGCGACCTGCTCTTGCATGGCGGTGAAGGCGGCCTCATCCAGCACGCCCGCATCGATCAGCGCCTCGGAAAAGCGCGTGATGGGGTCATGCGCCTGCCACGCGGCGATCTCCTCGCGCGTGCGGTAGGCGCTGGCATCGGTCGTGGAATGCCCGGCGATGCGGTAGCATTCCACATCCAAGAGCGCGGGCCCCTGCCCCGCCAGCAGCAGCTCGCGCTTGCGTTCCACCGCCTCCAGCACCGCCAGCGGGTCCTGCCCGTTGACCGTCTCGGCATGCAGCGCCGAGGGGTGCAGCCCGGCACCGATGCGCGACAGGCGGTCCCAGCCCATCGTCTCGCCCGAGGTCTGCCCGCCCATGGCGTAGAAGTTGTTGACGAAGAAGAACAGCACCGGCAGGCGGCCCGCCTTGTCGCCCCACAGCCCGTCGAACTGCGCCATGGCGGCGAAATTCATCGCCTCCCATACCGGGCCGCAGCCGGTCGCGCCGTCACCGGTCATGGAGACCGCGATGTGACTGGGGGCGTGCAGCTTGGCCTGCACCGCGGACCCGGCGGCGATCCCGGCCGAAGCGCCGACGATGGCGTTGTTGGGCCAGGCGCCCAGCGGCGTGAAGAAGGCATGCATCGCCCCGCCCATGCCGCCGTTGACGCCGTTCGCGCGCATGAAGATCTCGGCCAGCAGGCCGAAGAGCAGCGCGGTTTCGGCCTCGGCCTCGGGCGCGGCGCCGGGGGCGATGCGGCGGGCCACATCCAGCAGCGCGCCGTCGCGGAAGCCTTCGAACCGGCGGGTGACCTCCTCGACGGGAAGGTCGTGGATCGCGGCCAGCCCCTTGGCCAGAAACTCGCCATGGCTGCGGTGGCTACCGAAGATGCGGTCATCAGCGGCCAACGCATGCGCCGCACCCACCGCCGCAGCCTCCTGCCCGATGGACAGGTGCGCGGGGCCTTTGTAGGCATGGCTCATCCCCTCATAGCTTCCCGAGGATTTGAAGGCGGAAAGCATTTCCTCGAACCGGCGGATCACCAGCATGTGGCGCAGCATGGCGCGCAGGCGGTCGGCGCCAAGGCGTGCCACCTCGTCGTCGATGGGGGTGGCGTAGGCGTGTACGGGGATTTCGGGAAAGCTCAGCGTGCTGCGCGCCATGCGGCTTGCGGGATCGATGGGCAGTTCGCGTGGCATGCTCGGCGCTCCTGTGGCTGAATGCCCCGCTATTTACATTTGTCGTTTCAGTTAGTCAATATTCAGAGCGAACTCGGCATCCTCGCCGCTCTCATCCTTCAGGAACAGGCTGTTGCTGGGCGCGAAACGGGCGTGCAGGGGCAACATCGCGCCGCCGCGCTGGCGGGCATCGCGCCCCACCGCGCCGGGGCGCAACTCTGGCAGCACCAGCCCGTCATCATTGTAGCGGTGCAATTCGGCGCGAACCGCGTCCACCAGCCGCGCGATGAGCCCGCGATGCATGACCCCGTCGATCACCGCCGCCTCGATATCGACCACCGAAATGCCCGCGACGATGGCGAAGGCCATGGCGCGCGCGGCCTCATCCACCCAGGCGGAGATCTGCGCCTGCTCGGGCGCGTCGGCGGGCAGTGTCCCGTCAATCGCGGCCTGATAGGTCGCACCATCGCCGCCAAGTGCGGCGCGCAGCGTGTAGAGCGAGGCGGCTTCGATCAGTTGCGGCGGCACGCCAGTGTCGCGCCGCTGCAACGGCATCGAGCCCAGCGCCCCGGCATTGCCATGCGCGCCCACCTGGATCTGCCCGCCCAGCACCAGCCCGCCGCCGATGAATGTGGCGATGTAGAGATACAGTACCGACCGATGCTGCCGCGCGATGCCCAGCACCATCTCGGCCAGGCAGGCGGAAGAGGCATCGTTCAAGAGCCAGGTGGGCAACCCCGTTTCCGCCGCCACGCGGGCGCGGATATCGACGCCGCGCCAGTTCGCCAACTCCCCGGGCGGTGTGCCGATGACCGTCTCCCAGCCGTGCAGGTCGCGCGGCCCGGCAATACCGACACCCGCCAGCCGCCCGCGCTGGGTCACGCCCAGCGAATCGACCAGATACTGCACCGAGGTCGCGATCTGGTCGAACACCTGCTCGCGGTCGGGCCAGGGGTAGGAAAAGGTCGTGCGGTTGATCACAGTGGCGGTGAAATCCGTCATGATGGTTTCCAGCGCGCGCCGCCCGATGATGACGCCGATGGAATAGGCGCCTTCGGGGTTGAGCGCGATGGGGGTCGAGGGCTGGCCCACCTTGCCGCGGCGCAGTTCTTGCTTGAGCAGATAGCCCTCGTCGATCAGCCGGTTGACGATCACTGTGGCCGTCTGCGGGGTCAGCCGCGTCATCCGCGCGATCTCGGCCTTGGTCAGCGGCCCGGAAAGGCGGATCGCGTCAATGACCAGCCGTTCATTGTAGCGCCGCAGCCCGGGCTGGCTGGCGCCCATGGCCACGACCGCGGGCCGGTCGGCGCCGTCGGCGGGGCGCCGGCGGCTCATGTCGCCGGGACGGCGGGTGCAGCGGCATCGACGCCCACGCCGGTGATCTGGGCCACCACCTCGTTGCTGCTGGAGGATTTGGCGTCCAGCGTCGCGGCGATCCGCCCCTGCCGGAACACCACGATCCGGTCCACCAGATCGAACACCTGACGCAGATTGTGCGACACGATGATAACCGGCACCCCGCGCGCACGCAGCCTGCGGATGATCGCCTCGACCCGCGCGGTTTCCTGCACGCCCAGCGCGGCGGTGGGTTCATCCATGATGATCAGCTTGGACCCCCAACCGGCGGCGCGGCTGATGGCGATGCATTGGCGCTGCCCGCCCGACATGCCCATGATGGGGCGGTTCATGTCGGGGATGTTGATGCCGGTTTCCTGCAGGAGTTCCCGCGCCCGCTGGCGCATGGCGCGCTTGTTGAGCACCGAGAACGGGCCAAGGCGGAAGCGCACCTCTTCGCGTCCCAGAAAGATGTTCTGCGTCACGTCCAGATGATCGGCCAGGGCGAGGGTCTGGTAGACCGTCTCGATCCCGGCGTCGCGGGCATCGAGCGGGTGGCGGAAGGCGACGGGTTCGCCATTGAACCGAATCTCGCCCGCCGTCGGCTGCTCCACCCCGGTGATCAACCGCACGAAGGTGGATTTGCCCGCGCCATTGTCGCCGACGATGGCGACATGCTCATCCGCGCGCATGGTGAAATCGGCGTCCTGCAGCGCGCGCACCCCGCCGTAATGCTTGGTCAGGCCGCGTATATCCAGCAGCGGTGCGGCCTTGGGCCCGTGTTGCGACATCCGATCCCCTTCCCCTTCGGTATTTGACGAAGATAATCCGCGAAAGCCCCCTCCTGTCAATAAATAAGGCGCATTGATTTATTTATTGACAGACTGCACGGCATGAGGAAGATTTGAGCCCATTGCCGGATGCTGTCGGGAGGCGACGGAACACCGGCATAGCCAGGGAGGAAGGGAAATGAAGCTACGCACACGTCTTTCGGCGCTGCTGGCCGGTGCCGCCATGTCGATGGCCACGGCCGGGATGGCCGATGATCTGACCATCGGCTACATCACGAAATCCGCAACGAATGTCGGCTGGATGATGATCAATCAGGGCGCATCCGATGCGGCCGAGGCCGAGGGTGTGAATCTGGTGACGGTCGGGCCGGCCTTCGCCGACGACCTGACCAGCCAGATCGAGGTGTTCGAGAACCTGATCGCGCAGGGCGTGGATGCCATCGCCGTGGCGCCTGCCGATTCATCGGGGATCGCCCCCGTGGTCGAGGATGCGATGGAGGCCGGCATCCCGGTCATCGCCGTCGATACCGGCGTGAGCGGGGCCGAGGTGGTGTCCTTTGTCGCCACCGACAACCTCGCCGTGGCCAAGGTGCAGGGCGCCGTCGCGGCCACGCTGGTCGAGGACGGCGCGCCCGTGATCTACGTCACCGGCGACCCGGCGCAATCGACCGGTCAGGACCGCCGCGACGGGTTCATGGAGGCGTTCGCGTCGCATCGTCCGAACTCGGAGATTCTGGTCGTGCCGACCGCCTGGGACGCGAGCGAGGCGCAGGAAGGCGTGGAGACGCTGCTCAACGCGCGCTCGGACGTGGCGATGATCGTGCACGCCTGGGACGGGGCCACCATGGCGTCCAAGGCCGCGATGGAGAATCTCGGGCTCTCGGCGGGCGACATCAAGCTGGTGGGCTTTGACGGTGCCAGCGACGCGATCGAGGCGATGGAGGATGGCTGGGTCCACGCCAACACCGCACAGATGCTCTATGGCATGGGCTTTGACGGCATCACCATCGCCGCGCGCGCCGCGCGGGGCGAGGATGTGCCCGCGCGCGTCGATACCGGCTTCTTCCTCGTCACCCCGATGACGATGGACAGCTACAAGGCGCTGATCGGGCTGGAGTGATCCGACGCCCGACGCGCGCCCCGGCCCTGCGCCGGGGCGCGTTGCGTTCCGCACCGGCATCGGTCGGCGTGAAGCCGCTGACATACCCCTCGCGCTCACCCCATCCAGAGAGCCTGCGCCATGACCCTCGAGACGACAACCCGACCCGATCACCCGCTGGCGGGGCTGCGCGACTTCGCGATCCGCTGGATGGTCCGATTCTTCCGCCGCGACTGGTCAGGGGCGCTGCTGGCGCTGGTGGTGCTGGCGATTGCCATCGAGCTGGTCACCACGGGGCGCAGTTTCTTTCATCCGTCCAACCTGATGACGATCATGAACAGCTCGGCCGCCATCGGCGTGATCGCGGCGGGCATGACGCTGGTGATCCTGACCGGCGGGATCGACCTGTCGGTGGGCTCGGTCATGGGGATGAGCGCGGCGCTGACGGGGTATATCGTGGCCTTCTGGGGCGTGCCGCCCGAGGTGGCGGTGCTGGCCTGTCTGGCCATCGGCGCGGCGGTGGGCACGTTCAACGGAATTCTGATCGCTTATTGGGGGATGCCCGCCTTCATCGTCACGCTGGCCGGGCTGTCGATCTGGCGCGGCGCGGGCCATCTGAGCACCGGCGCGCAGGCCACCCCGCGCCTGCCGGACCTGTTCGACTGGTTCGGCCGCGCCAATCCGCTATCGGGCATCCGCGCGCGGTTTCAAGAGGGCACGCTGCCCGATTTCCTGATGCCGCTGGGCGAGACGATCGACAGCCTGTGGATGGAATACCTGCGCACCTTCCAGATGAGCACGATCCTCTTCGTCCTCTACTTCGTCGCCATGATCGCGCTGGTCGCGCATACGCGCTTCGGGCTTTATGTCTACGCCGTCGGCTCGAACGAGGCCGGGGCGCGGCAGGCGGGGATCAACCCCCGGTTCTACAAGCTGCTGACCTATGTGATCTGCTCGATGTCCGCCGCCCTCGGGGCGCTGATGTTCCTGGGCCGCGCGCCCTATGCGCGCTCGGATTACGGGATGATGTGGGAACTGGACGCCATCGCCGCCGTGGTGATCGGCGGAACCTCGCTTTTCGGCGTGCGGGGCACGCTGATCGGCACCTTCATGGGGGTGATCCTGCTCAAGCTGATCGGCAACGGGCTGACGCTGGCGCAGCTGGATACCTTCTGGCAGATGGTGGTGCTGGGGCTGATCATCCTGATCGCCGTGGGCATCGATATCGTGCGCCAGTCGGGCCATGCGGAATCCGTGCGCCGCCTGCTCGCCTCGGTCGCCGCGGTGATGGCGTTCTTCACCTTCCTGACCCCGGGCTCGGCAGTGATGGGCGCCTGGGTGCGGCTGCACGAGAACAACGTGGTGGTGGCGCTTCGCGCGGCGGGCGAGCGGCTGTCGGGCGGGCACCAGAACCGCCAGTTGTCGCCCGAACAGGTGGCGACCGCCGAGGCCGCGATTGCCGCGAATCTCTGGCCCGCGCTGGTGTTCCTGGGGCTGACAGTGCTGTCGCTGCTGCTGATCCGGCGCGCGGGCGCGGTGTGGTCGCTGGGGCTGGCCGCCCTCTATGCGGTGATGGTCGTGCCGCTGATCACCATGGGCTATGCGACCGCCACGCCGCTGCTGATCCTGGGTGCGGTGGTGCTGGTCGGCGCGGCGATCACCCCGGCGGTCTTCCAGCGCGCGCACGAGTTGGGGCTTGACGAGTCGCCCGCGACCGAAGATGTCCGCCGCGACAGCGCGACGGAGAAGGGCACGGCATGATCATCTGCGCGGGCGAGAACCTGATCGACATGATCCAGACCGACACCCCTGCGCAGGGGGTGCCCGAGTTTCGCGCGCTGATCGGCGGCTCACCCTACAACTGCGCGCGGGCGCTGGCGCGGCTGGGCGGCCCTGTCGGCTACTTGACGCCGATCTCGACCGACCGCATGGGCGACCTCTTGGCCGCGGGGCTGGAGGGTGACGGGGTTGCGATCCTCGGCGGGCGCAGTGACCGGCCCAGTTCGCTGGCGCTGGTGGCGCTGGAGAACGGCCAGCCGCGCTACCAGTTCTACCGCGAGGGCGTGGCCGACCGCGACGTGACATCCGAGGCGCTGGTCGCGGCCCTGCCCGAGGACGCGCAGGCGCTGCAACTTGGCTCCATCGCGCTGATCGCGGGGGCGGATGCCGACGCGCTGGCGAGCCTCGCCGAGACGGCACGCGCGCGCGGCATGCTGGTCTCGCTCGACCCCAATATCCGCCCCGGGCTGATCGGCGCCGAGGCGACCGCCTACCGTGCGCGGCTGGAACGGCTGTTCGCCGCGGCCGACCTGATCAAGCTGAGCGACGAGGACCTCGACTGGTGGGCGCCGGGGCAAGAGGCCGAGGCCGCCGCACAGGCGCTGTTCGACAGGGTGCGCCCGACGCTGCTGATCCTGACGCGCGGGGCGCAAGGGGCAATCGCTTTCACCGCCGCAGGTCGGATCGACCTGCCCGCAGCCCCGCTTGCGCGTGTCGCGGATACTGTAGGCGCGGGCGACACCTTCATGGCGGCGACGCTGGACGGGCTGCGGCAAGAGGCGGCCCTCGCGCGCGACGCGCTCGCCGCGTTGCCCGCCGACCGGCTGCGCGCGCTGATGGCTCGCGCGGCACGGGCGGCGGCGATCACCTGCTCGCGGTCGGGCTGCAACCCGCCGACACGCG
>PXES01000247.1 GCA_003564655.1 Paracoccaceae bacterium | reverse complement strand
GTGGATGGCTCATTCCTGACCGGCTTCACGGCGCTCGGCATTCCGGTAACAGAAGCCGTGGGGTAAGTTTGTCCGGGGGAAGGGGAAACCTGTCCGTCTCTCGATTTATGAAACAGTGCCGTTCTGGCATGCGAAGATAGGCGAGATGCGGTTCGGGAGCCCCGGCGCTGCAGCATTGCCTTTTGGCAGATAATCGCTATATTGATGCCAAAGGAGAAGCTCATGTACTTTGCCACGGTCCAGCCGATCACAGCCCGCCCCGACCTGCCCGTCATCACCGACGCGGAGGCTGCAGCGCTGGCGCGCGCCACGGTCAACCTGTTCCGCGCCTGGGGCCTGACGGACGCGGAAGCCCGCACCCTGCTCGGCGACATGGCCCAGCGCACATGGGCGCGCTGGAAGGTGGGCGACATCGGCCGTATCGACCGCGACCTGCGCGCCCGCATGGCGATCCTGATGGGCATCCACAAGGCGCTGCGCTATCTCTTCACCGACCCTGCGCGCGGCTATGCGTGGATCCGCAAGCCCAGCACGGCCTTCGCGGGACACAGTGCGCTGGACATCATGCTGCGCGGTGAGATCACCGACCTGATCGACCTGCGCGCCTATCTCGATGCCGAACGCGGTGCATGGTGAATGTGCCTGTCCGCCGGGTGACCTGGCCACGCACCTCCCGCATTATCCGCTCAATCCATCCGCCCATCGATCTCTTCGAGGACATCGCTGATCCCGCCGATTGGGAGGCGCTGGCCTCGGCCGAGGCCAAGTTCAACCCGCGCATCCGCGACAGCATCGGGGATCTGTCCAAGGTGCCGGCGGCACGCCGCGTGACCGGGCCCGGCGCAAGCTGGGTCATGGCCCCCTTCGTGCATTGCTCGCCCCTGCGACCGGGCCGGTTCTCGGATGGCAGCTCCGGCCTCTACTACGCGGGCGACCGCACCGAGGTGGCCATCGCCGAAACCATCCACCACCACACCCGCTTCATGCGCGCGACGGATGAAGCCCCCGGCTGGACCTCGCAGTTCCGCGAGTTGATCGGCTCCATCGATGCCGATCTGGACGACGCCACCGGCCGCGCCGACCTGCTCGACCCCGACGACTACCGCCCCTCGCAACTCTTCGGGGCTGAGCGGCGTGCGGCAGGGTCGAACGGCATCACCTGGCCCAGCGTTCGCTACCCCGGCGGGCAGTGCATTGGCGCATTCTGGCCCGACGTGATCCCGATCCCGACCCAGGGCGGGCATTTCGCGTATCACTGGAACGGGTCGGCGGTGGATTACGTCAAGCGGCTGGAAAGTGCCGAGGTGTGGCGGGTGTCGTGATAGACGCGGGGGAACTGGAAATCGGCGCTACGCCATTAACTCCCCATCACCTCGGAGCCTTGCGCAAGTGCATGGCCGTCTGCTTGCTCAATCCACCAGCCCCGCCACATAATCCAGAAGCGCAGGCCGCGCGCTTTCGAGCCCGCGCGCCTGCACGCGGGCGATGATCTCGGACACTTCATTCAGGTTGGCGCGGCGGATAAGGGACTTTACCGGCCCGATCGAGGCCGGGCGCATCGACAGACACGGTATCCCGATCCCGGCGAGTGCGAGCGCATCGACGGGCCGCCCCGCATCCTCGCCACAGAAAGACAGGTAGGTGTCGGTCGCGTGGCAGCGGTCCACCACCAGTTGCAGAAATGTCAGGAACGCTGTGGCGAGGGTATCGTAGCGCCGCCGGACCAGCTCGTTTTCGCGGTCTGCCGCGAAGAAGAACTGCTTGAGGTCATTGCCGCCGATCGAGATGAAATCGGCCTCCTGAAAGAAGCTCTTAGACGCATAGGCGAGCGAGGGACTCTCGAGCATCGCGCCGACCTGCGTCCGGGCGGGCAGGACATGGCCCAGCCGCCGCTCGCGCTCGATCTCGCGCATGAACATGTCGCGCGCGCGGCTAAACTCGCCATGGGTGGCGACCAGTGGAAACATGACACTCAACGGGCGCCCGGCCGCGGCACGGATCAGCGCCTGCAACTGCATCCGCAGCACGCCGGGCTTGTCGAGACCCACACGCAGTGCGCGCCAGCCCATCGCGGGGTTGGGCTCATCGGGGCGTTTCATGTAGGGCATGATCTTGTCCGACCCGATATCGAGGGTGCGGAAATGCACGGTCTTGCCCTTCGCAGCGTCCAGAACGCGGGCGTAGTTCGCGACCAGTTCGGAGCGTTTCGGCATCTTCTCGCGGGCGAGGAACTGCAACTCGGTGCGGAACAGGCCCACCGCCTCCGCTCCCGAAGTGGGCAGCGAGGGCAGATCGGCCATCAGCCCCGCATTCATGTTCAACGAGACAGTCGTCCCGCAGCGTGCCACGGCAGGCTTGTCGCGCAGGCTGGCATAGCGTTCCTGCGCCTTGGCCTGCATCGCCATCTTGTCGCGAAACGCCGCCGAGACCGTGTCATCGGGGCGCAAATGCACCTGGCCTTCGGTGCCATCGACCAGAATGTGGTCGCCGTTCAGCGCCTCGGTGGTGATGCGCGGTACATTGATCACCAGCGGGATCGCGAGTGCACGCGCGACGATCGTCGCATGGCTGCCGACTGCACCTTCTTCCAGCACGACGCCGCGCAGCTTGCGACCGTAATCCAGCAACTCGCCCGGGCCGATATTGCGCGCGACAAGGATCGGGCGCTCGGGCATCTCGGCGCCAGTCTCGTTGCCCTGGCCGGTCAGGATCCGCAACAGACGGTTGGACAGGTCATCAAGGTCGTGCAGCCGGTCGCGCAGATAGGCATCGGGCACACGCTCCAGCCGTGCGCGAGCAGCAGATTGTTCCTTCTCGACGGCCGCCTCGGCGGACAGCCCGAGGCGGATGTCTTCCTCCATCCGCTTCAGCCAACCGCGCGAATGGGCGAACATGCGGTAGGTTTGCAGCACCTCCCGGTGCTCGGCATCGCGGCTGCCTGCCCGCGCCAGCAACTCGTCGATCGAGACGCGCAGCGTATCGACTGCATCGGTCAGCCGTCCAAGCTCTGCCTGGCTGTCGTCATTGACCAGGTTGGTGATCACGACTCGCGGCTGATGCAGCCAGACATGGCCTTCGGCCTCACCTTCCTGCGCGGTGACGCCGCGCAGCAGCACCGGGTTCTGGTGCGGGGTGGCGAACCCCGTCCCCTCGCCGACAAAAGCCCCGAGTTCGGTCATCTCGGCCAGCAGCATGGCCACGACCTCGAGCCCGTAGATCTCGTCCTCGGTGTAAAGCCGCGGCTCCTTGGCCTGCACAACCAGCACACCCAGCCGCTCGCCCAGCCGCTGGATCGGCACACCAAGGAAAGAGGAGAACACCTCCTCGCCGGTCTCGGGCATATAACGGAACCCCGGCTCGGCCGGGGCGTCGGCGGTGTTCAGGGGCCGTGCCAGCCGCGCCACCTTGCCGACCAGCCCCTCGCCCAGCCGCAACCGGGTCTGATGCACGGATTCCGGGCGCAGCCCTTCGGTCGCACACAGTTCCAGCGTGTCGGGGTCGCGGATCAGATAGACCGAACAGACCTCGACCCCCATCGATTCGGCGATGATCGTGGTGATCCGGTCCAGCCGCTCCTGCCCGGGGGCAGAGAGGGACATCTCGTCGCGCAAGCGGCGCAAGAGTTTCCGGCTGTCAGTTTCTGTTCTGTGGGGCATGGCCCCTCCATTCCGCGTCAGCCGATCCGTTCAGCCGGCCTTGTCCAATTCGAACGCATCATGAAGCGCCTGCACGGCCAATTCCATATATTTCCGGTCGATCAGCACCGAGATCTTGATCTCCGAGGTCGCGATGACCTTTATGTTGACGCCTTCATCAGCAAGCGCAGTGAACATGCGCGCCGCGACCCCGGCATGGCTGCGCATCCCGATGCCCACGACCGAGACCTTGGCCGTATCCTCGTCCACGGCCAGCGCCTCATAGCGGATCTGCCCGGCCTCGCGCGCGGCTTCAAGCGCGCGACGGGCGCGGGCGACCTGATCGACGGGGCAGGAAAAGGTCATGTCGGTGACAGGCCGGTCATGCCCGAGCGCGGCCTCGGAAATGTTCTGAACGATCATGTCGACATTCACCCCGGCCTCGGCCAGCGGCCCGAAGATTGCGGCGGCGATGCCGGGGCGATCCTCGACCGTGACCAGGGTCAGCTTGGCTTCCTCGCGGCTATAGGCCACGCCAGAGACGACTCTCGATTCCATGATTTCATCCTCATCGCAGACCAGCGTTCCCGAGGTCTCGTCGGTTTCGTCAAAGGACGACAGCACCCGCAGCCGCACCTTGTAGCGCATCGCCAGCTCGACCGAGCGCGTCTGCAGCACCTTCGCGCCAAGACTGGCCAGTTCCAGCATCTCCTCGAAACTGATCTTCCCGAGCCTGCGCGCCTTCGAGGTGATGCGCGGGTCCGTCGTGTAGATGCCATCGACGTCAGTGTAGATATCGCAACGCTCGGCATCGAACGCAGCGGCAAAGGCGACCGCGGTCGTATCCGAGCCCCCACGCCCCAGCGTGGTGATGCGCCCCTCGGGGCTGACACCCTGAAACCCTGCGATGACGGCAACCTTGAAGCCCTCGGCAAACTTGGCATCGAGATTGGTGCGCGGGATATCCATGAACCGCGCCGCACCATGCGCGCTGGTGGTCTGGATCGGCCCCTGCCAGCCCTGCCACGACCGCGCGGGCACATCCATCTCCTGCAGGGTCAGCGCCATCAGCCCGGCGGTGACATTCTCGCCGGAACTCACCACGGCATCATATTCGCGCGCATCATAGAGCGGCGAGGTCTCATTGACCCAGCCGACAAGCTCGTTGGTCTTTCCCGACATGGCTGAGACGATGACGATCACATCATAGCCGCGCGCCACCTCGGCGCGGACCTTGGCAGCGGCGTTGCGGATGCGCGACAGATCGGCGACCGAGGTGCCGCCGAATTTCATCACCAGAAGCGGCATCGGCCAACCCCTTACTCCGCTGCGAATACCGCCTCACTGCATAGGCGGGCACGCGCCCCGGCGCAAGGTCGCACGACGCCCCGCCCTGTAGCGCCACGCTCGCGCCCCGGCCCGCCCGCGCGGCACGCGCGGGCAAGCGGCCGGAGGGGGGCGGGGGCGGGTGGGTGGGCCGCCCCCCGACGGCCGCTTTCCCCTGGCGCTCAGAGACCCGTCCGACTGCGCAGATGCGCCACCCGCTCGCGCACCGCCGCGCGCATCGGGCCGGGGCGTGGTATATCTGCCAGCGTGCCGAGCCACATCTCGGGCGGATTGCGCCCGGCAACGCGCCGCCGCCAGCTGAGCGCCCTCAACACGGCCTGTGCGCTCTCGGGCAACGCCCCTTGCAGGTCACGCCCGTTCAGCGCCCCCCAGACCCGCGTCCAGAGCCGGCCGACAGACCACGGGTTATACCCTCCGCCACCCAGCACGATCAGACGGGGTGCCGCCGCCATCAGCGCCTTTACGACAGCGATATGGGCGTTGTTCGACAGCGCCAGCCGCGACAGCGGGTCCTCCTCGACCGCATCCGCACCGCATTGCAGCACGACGGCCTGCGGCGCGAAACGGTCGAGCAGGGGCAGGATCAGCGCCTCGCGGACATGCCCCATCTCGGTATCATTCAGCCCCCTGGGCACGGGCAGATTGACCGACCGTCCGCCGCCATCCGCATCGATCCCTCCAGTGAACGGCCAGCGCTTCTCTTCATGCACCGAGATCAGCAGCATATCCTCGGCCGCGCCCAGCGCTGCCTCGACCCCGTCGGGGTGGTGCGCATCGATATCGACATAGGCGATGCGCGTCAGCCCCAGATGCCGCAGCGCCAGCAATGCAAGCACCGGGTCATTGAGGTAGCAGAACCCGCCCGCGCGGTCGGCCATCGCGTGATGCGTGCCCCCGCCGGGGACATGAACGATGCCGCCATCGCGCACCAACTCGGCCGCCAGCATCACCCCGCCCGCCCCGGTGGCGGGGCGGCGGAACATCTCGGGAAAGACCGGATTCGCCGTGGTGCCCAGCGCGTGACGCGCGCGGGTCGCGTCATCGACCGCCTGGGCGTCCTCGGCGCGTTGCAGCGCCGCGATATAGTCGGGCGTATGGAACGCCGCGAGGGCGGCCGGCTTCGCCCTCGGGCTGGCGCGGTATTGCCCCGGCGCGAACCAGCCCAGCGCCCGGCACAGATCCATTACTGTCGAGACGCGGGGGATGTGCAGAGGGTGCCACTCGCCATAGCTCGACCCGCGATAGATCTCTGACCCTATGAAGACGGGTTGCATCAGGCGGCCTTGTCTGCGCCGGGCAACATTTCCATTGCGCCTCCCCGTGCCGCCCTATCGAAGTTCGGCGCGGATCGGACGGGTGATGGCCCGCGCCGTGGGCCGCGTGCCCGAGCCCCAGAAGCCCAGCAACTCGCCCTCTGCCCCGATCAGCGCCTTGTTGAAGTTCCAGCTGGGCACATGACCATGTTCCGCCGCCAGCCATTGGTAGAAAGGATGCGCCCCATCCCCGCGGACCGAGGTGATCCGGGTGATCGGAAAGGTCAGCCCGGTCTGCACGCGGCAGAAATCCTCAACCTCCTCATTCGAGCCCAGTTCCTGGCGAAAATCGTCCGACGGCACGGCCAGCACCCCCAGCCCCTGCGGCCCGTAACGCTCGTACAACTCCTGCATGTCGCCATATTGCCGGGTGAAGCCGCATAGCGAGGCCGTGTTGACCACCAGCACCGGCTGCCCGCGCCAGTCCTTGAGATCGATTCGGCTGCCATCGAGCGCGGTGAAGCTGAACCCTAGCGCGGGATTGGCGAGAAAAAACGCTATGGCAAAGGCGAGTAGACGGCGCATCGAAAGCTCCCTGTCACATTCGGCGCGATATAGCGGCGCGCGCGCAGGGGACAACTGCGAGGCGTCTCAGAAATCCGTCGGCGCGCCACCCTCCTCCTTGCGGCGGGCAACGAATTCCGCAAGCGCTGCGCAACGATCCTCGGGCATGGGCGGGGGGGAAAACCCCTCGATGATGGCGCGCGCGATGCCATGCGCGCGGGGGATGGTGTCGGTCGCGCCGTCGCGCTCCCAGGCCTCGAAATTCCGCCAATCCGACACGAAAGGCGCGTGGAATGCGCTCTCGTAGCGCGCCTGCGTATGGCCGACCCCGAAGAAATGTCCGCCCGCGCCCACTTCGGCGATCGCATCGAGCGCCAGCGCGTCCGGTGTCGTCTCGGTCAGCACCGGGTCGAAATAGCGCTGGATGATCTGCAGCATCTCGCAATCCATGACGAATTTCTCGGGGCTGGCGATCAGCCCGCCCTCCAGCCAGCCCGCCGCGTGATAGACTAGATTCGACCCCGACTGCACCGCCGCCCACAGGCTGTTGGTGCTTTCCCACATCGCCTGCGCGTCGGGGATATTCGCCGTGCACACCCCGGATGAGCGCAGCGGCAGCCCATAAAATCGCGCCATTTGCCCGGCCATCTGCGTGGCGCGGATGTATTCCGGCGTGCCGAAAGCGGGCGCGCCCGAACGCATGTCCACATTCGAGGTAAACGTGCCGAGGCCCACCGGCGCGCCCGGGGCGGCGTATTGCAGCAGCGCGATGGCGCTGAGCGCCTCGGCCAGCGACTGCGCGACTGCACCCGCCAGCGTGACCGGCGCCATCGCCCCGGCCAGCGTGAACGGCGTCACAATGACCGGCTGGCCCCGCCGCGCCAGCCGCAGCGCGCCGTCGATCATCGGAAAGTCATGGCGCAGCGGCGAGACCGAGTTGATGTTGGAATACATGCGCGGCGCGGCGTCGAACTCGGCGTGGCTGAGGCCCGCTGCCAGGCGCACCATCTCCATTGCATCCTCGACCCGTTCTCTCCCGAGGCAATAGGCATGGCAGACCTTGTCGGTCAGGGTCAGCTTCTCTGCGATGCAGTCCAGATGCCGCACCGAGGGGTGGATATCGACGGGCTCGACCGGGTAGCCCCCCGCGACATGGATGCAGTTGAACGTCTGCGTCAGCATCAGGAACTCGCGGAAGGTCGCGAAATCGCCCGACCGCTTGCCGCGGATCATGTCCCAGCTTGACGGCGGAGAAGAGACGTTGACGAACGCCATGTGCCCATCGCCGATGCGCACCGCGCGGTCGGGGTTGCGCGGCGTGATGGTGAAGGCGCCGGGCGCGCGCGCGAGCATCGCCGCCACGAAATCGCCATCCATGCGGACATTCGCACCTTCCACGATACAGCCTGCCTGCCGGAACAGGGCCAGCGCCTCGTCATTGAGATATTCGACTCCGATCTCGGACAGGATATTCAGCGCGCCCGCATGGATCGCCGCGACCCCCTCGGGCGGCAGCGGTTCGGTGGGGCGGTCGGTGTTGAGCGGCACGCGCCACGGCATCTGGTCGAGCCGGAAGGTGGCGCTGCGCCGGGTATTCCCCCCACGTCCGCCACTGCGGCGGCGGCGTTCGGCTGTCGGCGGGTCAAGCGGCATGGCGGCCTCTGCTGACTGCTTCCGGCTGAAGGCTAACGAGGTCGGGGGGCGGCGGGCAAGTGGAGTGTTGACGGCAGGGGTGGGGTGTAGAGAGAACGAAGTGAGGGCATCAAAGCCGGGATCAAATGACCAGATCGAGCGGAAGATCAGAAATATCCCTCAGCCGCTTGCCCTCCACCATTGTGTCCAGAAGCTCGATCGTCTCGTCCCGCTCTTGTTCCACCAACGCGTTGCGCAACTCATAGAGCGCGAAATGATACACGCAATCAATGTCGCCGGTGCCAAGAGCCAGCGATGCGATGCGGCCGGGGGTCGGTTCGCCTGTTATCACCGCGATATGCGGCAACCTGCCCTTGCGGTTGCGCACAAGGTTTAGCCCCTCCGAGCGCGCATTCTGCGCCCTGTCGCTACGCAGGGTCCATTTACAGCTTATGGACGCGTGCAGGATTTCAAGCGGCTGATTGACCGCGCGCAGGCCAGTAAGCCGTGCGGTGTCGCTGTCCACAAGTGGACCGCTTGCGTTGATGGTTTCGTCATCTTCCGGCGCGCGGGTGACGACGATATCAGGCTTTATCAGATAGTCCGAGCCGATGGCAGTGGCGATCTCTCGATTGGCTTTGGCGATAGCTTCTAG
>PXES01000270.1 GCA_003564655.1 Paracoccaceae bacterium | reverse complement strand
GCACGGCGGGCCAGAAGGCGCTGGAATTGACGAAGCGGATGTAATTCTCGAACCCGACCCAGCCCTGAAAGCCACCGCGCAGCGGCAGGAAACGCTGGAACGAGAAGATGAGCGTCATGGTGAGCGGCACCAGCATCCATGCCAGAAGCAGGATGACCGCAGGTGCCAGCATCAGCCGCGCAGAGAAACGCGATGCCTTGGTGGACATGGCACTGGCCTTTCAAAGAAGCAAGCAACGCCTGCCGAAGATAGCGGACAGGATCGGGGCGTGTCGGAAACGATCAGAGGGGCGGACGAAGGCCCGCCCCTCTGCGTGCGCTGCGGGTTTCAGTAGCCCGCAGCCTCCATTTCATCCCGCACCAGCGCCTGAGCACGCACCAGCGCTTCCTCCGGCGTCTGGCGACCGGCCACCATGTCCGAGAACTCCTGCCCGGCCGATGTGCCGATGCCCGACCATTCCGGGATCGCCACGAACTGTATGCCGACATAGGGCACCGGATCGACCGTCGGGTTGTTCGGGTCCGCCGCGTTGATCGAGCGCAGCGTCATGTCGGCGAAGGGCACTTCGGCATAGTTCGGGTTCTCGTAGAGCGAGGTGCGGCTGCCCGGGGGCACGTTCGCCCAGCCCTCACGCTCGGCCACCAGCTCCAGGTAATCTTTCGAGGTCGCCCAGTTGATGAACTCCATCGCGGCCTCTTCCTGCTGGGTGCCTGCCGGAATGGCCAGCGCCCAGGCCCAGAGCCAGTTTGCGCGGCGGTCCACGCCGTCCTTGTTCGGCGCCAGCGCGAAGCCCACGCTGTCGGCCACGACCGATTCATCCGGGTTGGTCACGAAGCTGGCCGCCACCGTGGCGTCCATCCACATGCCGCAGCGGCCCTGCTGGAACAGGGTCAGGTTCTCGTTGAAGCCGTTATTGGCAGCACCCGGGGGACCGTAGTTCTGGATCAGATCGTTGTAGAAGGTCACGGCCTCCAGCCACTCGGGGCTGTCGAGCTGCGGGTTCCAGTCCTCGTCAAACCAGCGCGCACCGAAGGAGTTGGCGACCGTGGTGATGAAGGCCATGTTCTCGCCCCAGCCCGCACGGCCACGCATGCAGATGCCGTTCACACCGTCGCCATGCATCGCGGCGGCGGCAGCGGCGATGTCATCCCAGGTGGGCTCCTCGGGCATTTCCATCCCGGCGGCCTCCATCAGGTCGGTGCGATACATCACCATCGAGCTCTCGCCGTAGAAGGGCGCCGCATAGAGGCTGTCTTCGAACGAAAGACCCGCGCGCATGGCGGGCAGGATGTCGTCGACGTCGTATTCCTCGGGCAGCCCGTCAAGCGAGACCAGCCAGCCGCGCTCGGCCCAGATCGGGGCCTCGTACATGCCGATGGTCATGATGTCGAACTGCCCGCCGCTGGTGGCGATGTCCTGCGTGACGCGCTGGCGCAGCACGTTTTCCTCCAGGATCACCCATTCAAGCTCGATGCCCGTGGCTTCGGTGAATTCGATGCTCAGCCCCTGCATGCGAATCATGTCGCCGTTGTTGACGGTGGCGATCGTCAGCTCCTGGGCAACCGCCCCCGATGCCATGACCAGCGACAGCGCGGTGGCTGACGCGAACGTCTTGCGAAGTTCCATCTGAGTCCTCCCTGAACGATGTGAACGTAACGTCAGGTTAGCCACGAAGGTCCCCCGCGGTCAATAAAAATTTTACGCGCGGCAAGTTTAGGCGGACATACGAAGTATAAGCTTGGTCTTAAACAGGATTTCCTGCCGGTCGCCCGTCGGCATCCCCTGCTCGATCATGTCGAACAGCGTTTCGACCGACCGATTCGACACCGAGTCGTAGTCATGCGCCACTGTGGTCAGTGGCGGGCAGGAAAAGCGCGCGAAGGGGTGGTCGTCATGGGCCATGACGCGCAAGGCGTGGGCCTTGCCGTGGCCGACCGAAAGCCCCTTGGCGAAACAGGCCGCCATGAACCCAAGGCCCAGCCGGTCATTGCTGCACAACACCGTGTCGGTGCCGATCTGCCGCTTTTCGATCGCGCGGATGCCGCCCTCATAGCCGATACGCTCGAAGTCCCAGCCTTCCCCCTCGACCTGGATGATCTGCGGCTCCAGCCCCAGCCGCTCCATCGCCGCGACATAGGCATGGCGGCGCTTGTTGGCATTCGGGTTGGCGGGGGTGCGCATCTCGAAAAACACGGGCGGCTCACCCGTTCGGGTCAGGTAATCGACACTTTGGTCAACGAAATCAGTATTGTCCGAACCGATGAAGACCTGCCCAACCCCGTCGATATTGCTGTCGAAAAGGACAGTCGGCACGGCCGCGCAGAACCGCTCGACCGCGCCCCGGTCGGACGCCCGTCCCAGTGGTGCCAGCAACACGCCCGCAGGCTTGAGCACGCGCAGGCTTTCGAGGATCTCGTTCTCCAGCGCCTGCTGACCATGCGACGAGAACAGTATCGGCCAGAAGCCTGCGTCGATGCAGCGCCGCTCTAGCTTGCGCGCGATCTCGGCGAAGAACGGGTCGGCGAGATAGGGCACCACGATGCCGACGATCTTCGTCAACTTGCGGTTCTGGTTCATGGCGAAGATGTTGGGCCGGTAGTCATACTGCTCGAGCGCCGATTCGATCCGCTGGCGGGTCGATGGGCGCACGCTGCCCGGGTCCTGGAAATACTTCGAAACCGTCGGGCGCGAGAGCCCGCTCACGGCGGCGAATTCTTCCATATTCCGGATCTTCGAGGCCGACACCAGTTCTAACTCGCCAAATTTGCCCATAAAACTTGTCGTCCTTCGACAATAAACTTGCCGCGCGCAAATTGGCAACAGGCAAGTGAAGCCGGGGCCGCCGGGCGCGGGCAAATTTCCGGTCCTGCTGAATCGTGCGGCAGTCATCGGCCCTCGCTCGGACGCCGTGGTGCAGGTGGCCGCAAAGCTGCGGCAGCAGAGGATGCACGCCGCGCGCAGGAATGGTATGCCGAAGGCGCGCGCGACGGCGCGCGGCAGACAAATCAGGGTTCTCCGATGACCAGCAAGATTCATCCCGTTCTGCTTTGTGGCGGGTCCGGCACGCGGCTTTGGCCGCTGTCGCGCAAATCCTACCCCAAGCAGTTCGCCCGGATCACCGGCGCGGAAAGCCTGTTTCAGACGGCGGCGATGCGGCTGTCGGGGGCGGGCTTCGCCGCACCGACCGTCGTCACCGGCAATGATTTCCGCTTTATCGTGACCGAACAGCTTGCCGCCTGCGAAATCGCGCCGCGCGCTATCCTGATCGAGCCGGCGGCCCGCAACACCGCGCCTGCCGTGCTGGCGGCGGCGCTGTCGCTCGCGGCCGAGGATCCGCAGGCGCTGATGCTGGTCGCGCCTTCGGATCATGTCATCCCCGACGCGGATGCCTTCCGCGCGGCGGTGCGGGCCGCCGCGCCCCGGGCGCGGGCGGGCGATCTGGTGACCTTCGGCATCACCCCAGACCGGCCCGAGACGGGCTATGGCTACCTCGAACTCGCCCCCGGCGCCCAGGCCGCGGCCAGCATCCCGCAGCCGCTCGCCCGCTTTGTCGAGAAGCCGGATGCCGCGCGGGCCGCCGAGATGCTGGCGGCGGGCAATTTCCTGTGGAATGCGGGCATCTTCCTGTTCACGGCGGAAACCCTGATCGCGGCCTTTCGGGCCCATGCGCCCGAATGTCTCGGCCCGGTCGAGGCAGCGGTCGCAGGCGCCGCGCGCGACCTGGGCTTCACGCGGCTGGCGGCGGGGCCCTGGGCCGATGCGCCGGACATCTCGATCGACTACGCCATCATGGAGCGCGCGACCAATCTTGCGGTCATGCCCTATGCGGCGGGCTGGTCGGATCTGGGCGGCTGGGACGCGGTCTGGCAGGAGAGCGGCCCGGATACGGCGGGCAATGTCGTCTCGGCCCATGCGACGGGCATCGATTGCGCCGACACGCTGTTGCGCTCGGAAAGCGACCGGGTCGAGCTGGTGGGGATCGGCCTGCGCGACATCATCGCCGTGGCGACGCCGGATGCGGTTCTCGTGGCCCACAAATCCGAGGCCCAGCGCGTCAAGGAGGCGGTCGCCGCCCTGAAGGCACAAGGCGTGGCGCAGGCGACCGAATTGCCGGTCGATCACCGGCCCTGGGGCTGGTTCGAAAGCCTGGTGATCGGCAACCGCTTTCAGGTCAAGCGCATCCATGTTCACCCGGGCGCGGCGCTCTCGCTGCAAAGCCACCACCATCGTTCCGAGCACTGGATCGTGGTGCAGGGCACCGCCAAGGTCACCATCGACGACCGCGAGCAGCTGGTGACCGAGAACGAGTCCGTCTACATCCCGCTGGGCGCGCGTCACCGGATGGAGAATCCGGGCAAGGTGCCGATGGTGCTGATCGAGGTTCAGACCGGCAGCTATCTGGGCGAGGATGACATCATCCGCTATGACGATGTCTATGCGCGCGGGCAGGGGGCGAAGGGGTGAGCCTGACCTGCTTCACGGCCTATGACATTCGCGGGCGGCTGGGCGTCGATCTCGACACCGGCATCGCGCATCGCATCGGGCGCGGCGTCGCCCGCGCGCTGGATGCCCGCCGTGTCGTGCTGGGCCGCGATTGCCGCGCCTCGAGCGCGGATCTGGCGCAGGCCGTGGCCGATGCGCTGATGGCCGAGGGGGTCGAGGTGCTCGAGCTCGGCCTCTCGGGCACCGAAGAGGTGTATTACGCCACGGCGCATCTCAAAGCCGATGGCGGGATCTGCGTGACCGCCTCGCACAACCCGATGGACTATAACGGCATGAAGATGGTGCGCGCGGGCGCGGCGCCGCTCGATGCGCGCGCCGGGCTGGCGCGTATCCGCGCGCTGGCCGAGGCCGATGATTTCGGACCCGCGCGCCCGGGCGGCCGCCTGCGCGACGTCGCGCAAGAGGCCCGCGCCGCCTATGTCGCCCGTGTGCTCTCCTTTGTCGATATCGCCGCGCTGCGGCCGCTGACGATCCTCGTCAATGCGGGCAATGGCGCGGCCGGGCCGACCTTCGACGCCATCGCCGAGGCGCTTGCCGCGCAAGGTGCGCCGCTGCGCTTCATCCGCATGCACCACGCCCCCGATGGCCGCTTTCCCAATGGCATCCCCAACCCGCTCTTGCCCGAGAACCAGCCGCCCACCGCCGCGCGTGTCCGCGCCGAGGGGGCGGATCTCGGCATCGCCTGGGACGGTGATTTCGACCGCTGCTTCTTCTTCGACCATGACGGCGCGTTCGTCCCCGGCGAATATGTCGTCGGGCTGCTGGCCGAGGTCTTCCTGCGTCGCGACCCCGGGGCGACCATCATTCACGACCCGCGCGTGATCTGGAACACAAGCGACGTGGTGGCGCGGGCGGGGGGGCGGGCGGTGCAGGCGCGCACCGGGCACGCCTTCATCAAGCAGGCGATGCGCGATCACGGGGCGATCTATGGCGGCGAGATGTCGGCGCATCATTATTTCCGCGATTTCGTGCATTGCGACAGCGGCATGATCCCCTGGCTGATGATCACTGAACTGGTCAGCCGCAAGGGCGCGCTGCGCGATCTGGTGGCCGAACGCCGCGCGGCCTTCCCGTCCTCGGGCGAGATGAATTTCACGCTGCCCGACGTGCCCGCCGCCATCGCCCGTGTCCGCGCCGCGCTTGTCCCGCAGGCCGTGGCGACGGATGAAACCGACGGGCTGAGCCTCGACATGGGTGAGTGGCGCTTCAACCTGCGCGCGTCCAACACCGAGCCGGTGCTGCGCCTGAATGTCGAGACGCGCGGCGATGCGGCGCTGCTGGCGGCTTCGGTCGCGCGTCTGCGCGCGCTGCTGCTGGGCGACGTCGCCGACTGAGCCCGCCTGCCGCTTTACCCGCCCCGGGCGCGGTGCTAGGCAAAGCGCGGATCAGGCGCCGGTCGCGCCGCGCAGTCTGGGGGCGGTGATGCGGCTCGGCTATCTGATGAACACCTACCCGGTGACCAGCGCGACCTTCATCCGCCGCGAGATCGCGGCGCTCAAGGCGCAGGGGATGGAAATCCGTCGCTTCGCCGTGCGCCCCTGGGACGAGCCACTCGTCGACCCCGCCGACCGGGAAGAGGCGCGCGCCTGCACCTACCTGCTGGCCCCGGGCGGGCTGCGGCTGGCGGTTGGCCTTGCGCGTGAAGCCGGGCGCAACCCGCGCGGGGTGGCGCGGGCGGTGGGCGCGGTCTGGCGGCTGTGGCGCAATGCGGGGCCGGGCGCGCTGGTGCGTCACCTCGCCTATCTGCTCGAGGCGGTGGAGCTGAAACGCCAGGCGCGCGGCCTGCGCCACATCCACGCGCATTTCTCGACCAACACGGCCGCCGTGGCGCTGATCTGCGCGCGGTTGGGCGGGCCGGGCTGGTCCTTCACCGCGCATGGCCCCGACGAGTTCCGCGACCCCGAGGCCGCGTCCCTGGCGCTGAAACTCCATGAAGCGCGCTTTGCTGTCGCGATCAGCCATTTTGCCCGCACGCGGCTGGCGCTCGCGGGGGGGATGGGCGTGTGGGACAAGACCCATGTGGTCCGCTGCGGCGTGCCACCCGGGGCCGCACCCGCCCCGCCGCCCGCGCCCGATGCGCCGTTCGTCTGTGTCGGGCGGCTGTGCCCGCAAAAGGCGCAGACCCTGCTTGTCGCGGCGATGGCGGGGCTGGCCGAGACCCATCCCGCCGCGCGGCTGATTCTGATCGGCGATGGCGAAAGCCGCGCCGAGGTCGAGGCCGCGATCGCCCGCCACGGGCTTGCCGCGCAGGTCAGCCTGCGCGGCTGGGCCGACAACGCCGCAGTGCAGGCGGCGCTTGCGCAAGCGCGCGCGCTGGTACTGCCGAGCTTCGCCGAAGGCCTGCCCATCGTGCTGATGGAGGCACTGGCGGCCGGCCGCCCGGTCATCACCACGCCGGTCGCGGGCATCCCGGAACTGGTCGATGCGGATTGCGGCTGGCTGGTGCCCCCGGGGGACATCGCAGGCCTGACGCGGGCCATGCGCGCCTGCATGGACACCCCGCCCGACGGCCTGGCCGCGATGGGTCAGGCCGGGCGCGCGCGGGTGATCGCGAAGCATGACCTCGAGAGCAACGCCGCCACGCTGCACGACCTGTTCCGGCCCTGGCTGTAACGCCCCGCCCCCGGAACGGGGGCGAGCGCCCGCGAGCGGGAGGTGGGCGGCGTGGGTGGGCCTCCCCGAGCGGGCACTCTTGCCGACGTCGGCACGCGGCATCAGCCGTTGCCGCGCAGCGCCTCCGGGTGGTCCGCCAGAAACGTCTTGAGAGCGACATAGAGGCCGCGCGCACGGGGCAGATCATCGGCATGCAGCGCCTCCGCGATATCATCGCAGATCATCGCCTGCACACGCTGCGGTCCGTGATGGATGTGCAGCAGATACTCCCCCATCTCTGCCGCGCTCACTATGTCGATATGCTCATGCGCGGCAATCGCGTCGATCTGCGCGCGCGTCAGCCCGGTCATGTCCAGAATGTCATTTTCGTTGATCATCGGTGCCTCCTCTCCAGAGGCACAGCATACAGCGCGAAAACCGCCCGCGCCTTGCTCTGCATCAACCTTGCGGGCTGTTGCGATGCTGTGAGCGTCGTGACCACGGCACCAGCTTGCCGAAGCGCGAGATCAGCCCCTCATCGCCTGCTGGCCGCCGCACAGACCGCGCCTGCGAGCGCGCCATAGACCACCAGCGCCACAGCCGTCCAGCCGATGCCGAGGTCGGTGAAGCCCGCGATCTGCAACGCGCCCACCCCGCAGCCCCCGATGACGCCGCCGAGAATCCAGTCACGCCAGCGATTGCCGAGCGTGCGGCCGATCAGAACGGCGAGCCCGAGCCCCGCCAGCGCCACCAGGGCTCCGGCAACCGCGCCGGTCATGACGCCCACCCGGCGGCGCTGCGGTGGCGGATCGCACGCACCCTGCCACCCTGCGCCGCGCGCCGATGACCGAGGGGAGGCCAGTGGCTGACAGGCAGCGCCCTGCCACGCATGGTGGCGTCGCCGGTCTGGTTCGCATGGTCCCTGCGCATGGACTGGTTGCCCCGCCGCCTCATGATCGCCTCGCAGGGACAGCTTTGCGTCCCCTTCTGACCTGTCTGCGCCCTGACGGGCCAAAGCGCGCGCAGTGCTGCCAGCCCTGTCGTGAGGCATCGCCCATCACTGGAGCACAGCCGCTGAAGGGTCGCGCGGCGCAGCCCGCGGATCAACCGCGTGCAGATCACGATGACGCGCGGAAAGCCGTCCTGTGCTGCCCACTTCACGCGATTGCGGCAGGAAGGGGCGCTGCGGCCGCGCAACGGTTCCTTTACACGCGCGATCCCGGCCGATATCAGTCCTGCGGTTACAGTGCGATATGGCGGGGGCAGCCCCCGCACCCCCCGGGATATATCAGCAAAGATGAAGCAGGAAAGACCGCGCAAAGTGACGGCAGGGGGCTGCAGCGCCCGCCCTTGCGGTGCGGTCCGGCAGGGCGGCGACGCCCTGCATGCACAGTGGTGAACAGGCAGAGGAGAGGGCATGGCGCGGGCAGGGATCCCATTGCTGGCAGTTCTGATCGACGCGGATAACAGCTCACCCCGCTGGGCCGAGGCGATCTTTGACGAGATCGCCGGTCTGGGCGAGGCGTCGGTGCGGCGCATCTACGGCGATTTCTCGCGCGGGCAGATGGCGGGCTGGCAGGATGTTCTGCCGCGGCTGGGGCTGGTGCCGCACCATCAGCCCGCCAATACGGTCGGCAAGAATTCGTCGGATATCGCGCTGGTGATCGACGCGATGGACCTCTTGCATTCGGGGCGCTTCGACGGCTTCGTGCTGGTCAGCTCGGACAGCGATTTCACCCGGCTGGCAAGCCGCATCCGCGAGCAGGGGCTGGATGTCTACGGGATCGGCCAGCAGAAGACGCCCGAGGCGTTCCGCAAGGCCTGCAAGCGGTTCATCTTCGTCGAGAACCTGCTGCCCGAGGCCGCGCCCGATACACAGGCCAAGGGCAGCAAGGCCTCGCCCGCGCAGGCGGTGCCGCTGATCAAGGCGGCGATGCAGGCCATCGACACGGATGACGAGTGGTTCTCGCTGGGGCCGCTGGGGCAGTATATCGTCTCGGCCAATCCCGACTTCGACAGCCGCAATTATGGCTGCGCGAAACTCAGCGAG
>PXES01000210.1 GCA_003564655.1 Paracoccaceae bacterium | reverse complement strand
CATCAGACCGCCCTGCGCGAAAGCGCCAGCGCCGAGGCCGCCGCGCGGCAGGCCGCAGCGGCGCGGGCAGAGTGCGAGGCGCGCCTGCCACCCCTGCGCGAGGAGGAAACCGTCGCGGGCGCGATCCTGCAGCGGCTCGAGGTCGAGCGCGACACGCTTGCCGCCGCGCAGGCCCGCGCCGCCGAGACGCTGCGCAACCTCGAGGCGCAGGTCGCGCGACTTGCCCAGGACATCGCGCGCGAGGCCGGGCTTGACCATGATGCGCAGCAGATGCTCGCCCGGCTTGCGCAGGAAGAGACCGCCCTGGCCGAGGCCGCGACCGGGCAGGAGGACCGGCTGGCCGAGGCTGCGCAGGCCGCCAGCGACGCCGCAGCGGCGCTGCAAGAGCACGAAGCGACCCTCGAC
Source organism: Paracoccaceae bacterium (assembly GCA_003564655.1). Lineage (GTDB taxonomy): Bacteria > Pseudomonadota > Alphaproteobacteria > Rhodobacterales > Rhodobacteraceae > Roseinatronobacter. The sequence continues at coordinate 8,778 of PXES01000210.1, read as the reverse complement.
CGGCTGAGCGAGGAGGCCGCGCAGCTCGCCGCGCAGCATCAGACCGCCGAGCGCCAGCTTGCCGAGATCACCCGCGCGCAGACCCGCGCGCAAGAGGCCCGCACACGGGCGCAGGCCGCGCAGACCGCCGCAGCGCAGGCGCTTGACGAGACCACGGTCGCGCTGGAGGGCGCCGAGGAGGAGGCGACATCCGCCCGCGCGCGTCTTGCCCGCGCCGAGGCGGCCCTGACCGACACCGAAGCCGCGCGCACCGACGCCCAGACGCACGAGGCCGACTCTCGCGCCGCGCTGGCCGAGGCAGAGGGCGCAGCCGGCACGTTGCGCGCCGAAGTCGCCGCGCTGGCGCGCCTGCTCGCGCACGAGGCAGGCGATGGCGCGCGGCTTCTGGACCAGTTGCGCGTTGCCGAAGGCCATGAGCAGGCCCTTGGCGCGGCACTGGCCGATGATCTGCATGCGCCGCCCGTCGATGACGGCTCGGGCTGGGTCGCGCTGCCGCCCTATACTGACGCCGCCGCCTTGCCCGACGGTGTCGCACCGCTGGCCCCGCATGTCAGCGGCACCGACCGGCTCGATCGCCGCCTGTCGCAGACCGGCATTGTCGCGGCCGATGCGGGCGCGCGGCTGCAACCGGCGCTGCGCCCCGGTCAGCGACTGGTCTCGCCCGAAGGGGATCTGTGGCGCTGGGACGGGCTGCATGTCGCTGCCGGGCAGGCCGGGGGCACTGCCGCGCTTAGGCTGCAGCAGCGCAACCGGCTGGATGGTCTGCGCCGCGATCTCGACGCGGCCGAGGCGCAGCTTGCCGACGTCGCGGCCACATATGCCAGGCACAAGGAGCGGCTGGAGACGCTGACCCGCGCCGAGGCCGATGCCCGCGCCGCGCGGCGCGCCGCCGACCAGCGCGCGACCGAGGCGCAGCGCGCGGAGGCCCGGCTGGAGACCGCGCGCGAGAGTGCGCAGGGCAAGCTGGACGCCGCCGAAGCCCAGGCTGCGCGACTTGAACGCGAGGGCGCGGATCTTGGCGAACAGCTCGACAGCGCGCGCGCGCAGGCCGACGCGCTGCCACCGCTCGACGCCGCGCGCGCACAGGCCGAGGCGCTGCGCCAGACTGTTGCCACGGCGCGCGCCGAGATGCGCGCCTGTCAGGCCCGCGCCGACGGGCTGCGCAGCGAAGCCGCCGCGCGCAGCAAGCGCCTCGACGAGATATCGAGCGCGCAGCGCGACTGGCAGCAACGGCTGGACAGTGCCGCTCACCGCATTGGCGAGCTGGACGCGCGCAAGGCGGCGACAGAGGCGGAACTGGCCAAGGCCCGCGCCGCGCCCGAGGACTTTGCGGCCCGCGCCGAGGCGCTGTCCGATGAGATCAGCCGCGCCGCCGCCCGTCTGACCGCTGCGCGCGATGCCGTGGCCGCGGCCGAGGGTGCCGCCCGCAGCGCCGCCGAGGCCGAGCGCAGCACCGAGCGCGCTGCCTCTGACGCGCGTGAGGCGCGGGCCAAGCAGGAGGCCCGGCGCGACGCGGCGCGCGAGGGTGTCGCGGCGGCGGCGGCGCTGATCCATGCCGAGACCGACAGCACTCCTGAAGACCTGCTCGAGCGGCTCGACACCGACCCCGAGGCCATTCCCGCCGCGACCGAGCTGGAGGCCGAGTTGATCCGCCTGCGCCGCGCCCGCGACGCGCTGGGGGCCGTCAACCTGCGGGCAGATGAAGACGCCCGCGACGTGCGGGAAGAACACGACACGCTGGTGCAGGAGAAGGCCGATCTCGAAGCCGCGGTCGCGAAACTCCGCGGCGGGATCAACGCACTCAACCGCGAGGGGCGCGAGCGGCTGCTGGTCGCCTTCGACAAGGTGAACGCGAATTTTGCCGCCCTGTTCACGCATCTTTTTGCCGGGGGCGCGGCACGGCTGGTGCTGGTCGAATCCGACGACCCGCTCGAGGCCGGGCTCGAGATCATGTGCCAGCCGCCGGGCAAGAAGCTTGCGACGCTCTCGCTGCTGTCGGGGGGCGAGCAGACGCTGACGGCGCTGGCGCTGATCTTCGGGGTATTCCTCGCCAATCCGGCGCCGATCTGCGTGCTCGACGAGGTCGATGCGCCGCTTGACGATGCCAATGTGGCGCGGTTCTGCGATCTTCTGGACGAGATGACGCGCCGGGCGCAGACGCGCTACCTGATCATCACGCACAACGCGATCACCATGGCGCGCATGGACCGGTTGTTCGGCGTGACGATGGTCGAACGCGGGGTAAGCCAGCTTGTCAGCGTGGACCTGAAACAGGCCGAGACACTGGTCGCCTGACGGGCGCGGCGGTGCCCGGCGATCACGCGCCGGGCGGTTGGCGTAGCCGGAACGGGCGGCGCCCGCCACGCCAGTTTTTGCGACATGCAGGGGCGCCAGGCAGGGTTCAGAGCGCGCTTCGCATGCGCGGCACCGTCAAAGCCGGGTCCGGCGTCGGATGCAGGCGGCGGCGCCTCGCGCGCGTCGGTTCGCGGTGTCTTGGCTGCGCGATATCGCGCTCCGCAGCGGCCCTCGCCGCTGCGGGTTGGCGATACGCTCAGCAATTCGCGGGCGGCGATCCCCAGTCCGCCGGCCAGGCCGGGCGCGTGACCTCCCAGACCCCGGTTTCGCCAGTCTCGAGCGTGACCACGACGGTACGTGTGCTGCCGCAAGTCGGGGTTTGCATGACAATATCAGTGCCCCAGTTCGGGATCTGCCCTTCGGATCTGCGCTGGCCGTCTGCAGCCTGCAAGGTGGGGTTGCCATCACCCGACACGGTGAACCCGACCGGCCCCGAACCTGGCAAGCCCCCATTCCCGAAAGTGAGCCAGTCAGAGGTGACGGTATCGCCCCACCCCGGTGTCAGAGTCTGGCTCGGGACGACGAAATCCGGTTTTTGGCCATTCCCGCCATTCCCGCCATTCCCGCCATTGCCGGAATTGCCGGAATTGCCGGAATTGCCACCGCCATTGCCGTTGTTACCGGAATTGCCGTTGTTACCGGAATTGCCGTTGCCGTTATTACCGGAATTGCCGTTGCCGTTATTGCCGTTCCCGTTGTTGCCGTTATTGCCGTTCCCGTTGTTGCCGTTCCCGTTGTTGCCGTTGTTGCCGTTGTTGCCGTTGTTGCCGTTGTTGCCGTTGTTGCCGTTGCCATTGTTACCGTTGTTGCCGGAATTGCCATTGCCGCTGTTGCCGGAATTCCCGCTGTTGCCGGAATTCCCGCCGCCGCTGTTACCGGGATCGTCGCTGCCGCTGCTACCCGTGTCTCCGCCGCCATTTCCGGCATCACCGCCGTATACCGGATCGTCCGGTGGCGGCAGCTCGCCATAGCTGGGGTTCGGGTTCGACCAGCCATCACCTTGGTCATTGGATGGCCCTGTGCTTTCGCGCGGCGACGGGCGCTGCGACGAGTAGCTGAGCTCGCCTTCCACGGCGCTCGACATGTTTTCCGTGCCGCCACTGATCGCAGTGATCGCAGCAATTCCCAATGCGACGACCGATGCGGTCAGGACCGCCCAATCGACAGTGACAGCACCGGACTGGCTGGTCCGGAAATCGTTAAGCGACCGTGACAGCGCGGTCATGTTTCTACCCTTCATTGTACTCGTTCTCCACAGCGGTGCCCCCTGCACCACAATTTCCGTAGAATGTTATGGGACTGGATTACGGCTTCATGCCGACCACGCCGTGACATTATCTTGACAATTACGTTTCCGTGACAGGGCAGAGGGGAATCCGCGTCTCTTCGGCAGAGCCCACTCGCCCGCAGCGGCGTCCGGGCGCGCGCGACACACCCGTCATGAACGCAGCGCATGACGCAGTGTCGCGCGCGCCCGGACGCCCCGCCGCGTCGTTCAGGCGCACGCCGCGTGGCGGCCCGCCCAATGCCCGGTGGCAAGGCAGGCGGTCAGCAGGTAGCCACCCGTCGGCGCCTCCCAGTCGAGCATCTCGCCCGCGGCAAAGACGCCGGGCCAGGCCCGCAATTCCAGGCCGTCGGTCAGGGACGCGCGCCGGATGCCGCCCGCTGTCGAGATCGCCTCATCCATGGGACGCGGGCCTATCAGTGGCACGGGCAGCGCCTTGAGCCGGGCCGCCAACGCGACAGGGTCACGCGGCAATGGTCGCGCGCATTCCAGCACCAGCGCCAGCCGCGCGCCCGACAGCCCGAGCGCACGCCGCAGACGGTTGGTCTGCGAGAGTTTCGCGGGCTGGCGGGCCAGCCGGTCGGCGACTGTCCCGGCTGCGAGGTCGGGGAAGAGGTCCAGCGTCAGCCCCGTGCCCTCGCGCAGCGCCCGCGAAAGGGCGTAGATGCCCCCGCCCTCGACCCCGCTGGCGGACAGGATGAATTCCGCGCGCACGCCTTGCCCGCCCGCCATCAGCCGCACCCCCTTGATCGGCGCGCCGAAATGCGGTGCCATATGCGCCGACCAGCCCATGTCGAAGCCCATATTTGCAGGCTGAAAGGGCGCCAGCGGTACCCCGCGCGCGGCGAGCGCCCCCGCCCAGGCCCCGTCCGAGCCCAGCCGCGCCCAGGACGCCCCGCCCAGCGCCAGCACGCAGACCTGCGGACGCAACTCCCGCCCCCCCTCGGGGGTGGCAAAGCGAAACGCCTCGCCCGTCCAGCGCCAGCTACGGCGCAACTCCACACCGCCCGCCGCCAGCCGCGCAAGCCAGGCGCGCAGCAGCGGCGAGGCCTTCATCGCCACCGGGAACACCCGCCCCGACGAGCCGGTGAAGAGCGCCTGCCCCAGCCCCTCGGCCCAGGCGCGGATTTCCGGCGGCCCGAAGGCCCGCAGCATCGGCGCAAGCCAGTCGGCGGCCTCGGCATAAGTGTCGATCTGAACCTCGAGCGGTGCCGCGTTCAGCAGGTTCAGCCCTGATTTGCCCGCCATCAGGAACTTTCGCGCGGGCGAGGGTTTGGCCTCGCACACCACCACTTGGCGGCCCGCCGCCGCCAGCACCTCGGCGGCCATCAGCCCTGCCGGGCCGGCACCGATCACCAGCGCCTCGACCGATTCTCGCTGTGGCATCTGCATCGCGTTACGATTCCTTGACCGGGCGGGGATATTGTCGTTCCGGCCACGACCCTACATATTCTGAACAACAAGCGCGAAAGGCCCATGTCCGATCTGATCGTCAGTTCCTACAACATCCACAAGGCCGTCGGAACCGACATGCGGCGCGACCCCGAGCGCACGGTCCGGGTCATCGCCGAACTCGGCGCCGATATCGTCGCGTTGCAAGAGGTCGATCGCCGTTTCGGCGACCGGCGCGGGGTGCTCGACCCGGAACTCTTGCGTGACGTGACCGGGCTGACGCCATTGGCGCTGACCGACCGGCTTGGGCTGCGCGCGCATGGCTGGCACGGCAATCTTCTGTTGTTGCGCGGCGCCGAGGTCGAGCGCGCGCAGGCCGTCACCCTGCCTGGGCTCGAGCCGCGCGGCGCGATTGTCGCCGATATCCGAATCGGCGATCAGCCGTTGCGCGTCATCGCCGCGCATCTGGGGCTCTTGCACCAGTCGCGGCTGCTGCAGGCCCGCGCGCTCTCGCAACAGATCGAGGACGGGGACGGCCGCCCGACCCTGGTGATGGGCGATTTCAACGAATGGCGGCTGGGGGCGGGCTGCTCGCTCATGCCGCTGCGGCGCGAATTGCGCGCGGTCAAGCGCTCGGCCAATACCATCGCGAGTTTTCCCGCCCAGATGCCGGTGTTGCCGCTTGACCGCATCATCGGCTGCAAGCGCGCCGAAATCGGTGCCCTGCACGCCCATGACAGCGCGCTGGCGCGCAAGGCGTCGGACCATCTGCCGATCCGCGCGGCACTGCGCTTGCCCCAGACCAGCCGCGCCGTTATGTGAGCGCCACACCCCAACCGACAGGCGCGCGCCATGACCGAGGCCCGGAAGCTCTACATCAAGACCTATGGCTGTCAGATGAATGTCTATGACAGCGAACGCATGGCCGAAGCGCTGGGGCCTGCGGGCTACACCGTGACCGACCGGCCCGAAAGCGCCGATCTGATCCTTCTGAACACTTGCCATATCCGCGAGAAGGCCGCCGAGAAGGTCTATTCCGAACTGGGGCGGCTCAAGCCCCTCAAGGCCGCGAACCCGGAGCTGAAGATCGGTGTGGCGGGCTGCGTCGCACAGGCCGAGGGCGAGGAGATCCTCGCCCGCGCGCCGCTGGTCGATCTGGTGCTGGGTCCGCAGACCTACCACCGCCTGCCCGCGATGGAGGCAGCGGTGCGCGCCGGTGCCCGCCCTGTCGACACCGACTTTCCTCAGGAAGACAAGTTCGAGCATCTGCCGAAAGCGCCGCGCACCCGCCGCGCGCCCACGGCCTTTCTGACCGTGCAGGAAGGGTGCGACAAGTTCTGCGCCTTCTGCGTGGTGCCCTACACGCGCGGGGCGGAAGTCTCGCGCCCCGCCGGGCGCCTGCTGGCCGAGGCGCGCGACCTTGTGGCGCGCGGGGTGCGCGAGATCACGCTGCTGGGCCAGAACGTCAACGCCTATCACGGCGACGGGCCGGATGGTGTGTGGTCGCTGGCGCGGCTGATCCGCGAACTCGCGCGCATCGACGGGCTGGAGCGGATCCGCTACACCACCTCGCACCCCAATGACATGAGCGACGACCTGATCGCCGCGCATGGGCAAGAGCCAAAGCTCATGCCCTATCTGCACCTGCCCGTGCAGTCGGGCAGCGACCGGGTGCTCAAGGCGATGAACCGCAAGCATAAGGCGGCCGCGTATCTGGGGCTGATCGAACGGCTGCGCGCGGCACGGCCCGATCTGTTGCTGTCGGGCGATTTCATCGTCGGCTTCCCGGGCGAGACGGAAGCGGATTTCGAGGACACGCTGGCACTGGTGCGCGCGGTTGGCTACGGGCAGGCCTACAGCTTCTGCTACTCGCCGCGCCCCGGCACCCCGGCGGCCGAGCGCGCGGGCGTCGACCCCGAGGTGGCGCGCGAGCGGCTGCACCGGTTGCAGGCACTGCTGACCGAGCAGCAGCGCGCCGCACAGGCGGCGATGGTGGGCCGCGAGGTGGCGGTGCTGTTCGAGAAGCCGGGGCGTCTTGCCGGGCAGATGGTCGGCAAGTCGGAGCATCTGCACGCGGTCCACGTCACCGACCCGACGCTTGCAATTGGCCAGATCGCCCGTGTCGAGATCACCGAAAGCGCCCCCAACTCGCTGGCAGGCCGGGTGGTAGCCTGACCGCGCCATCCTGCCTGCTGGCACACCGCGCCCCGCGCCACGCCCCGCCCGGCCCACAAGGCCGGGCAGCGCCCGCGAGTGGCCATGGGCGGGCGGGCGGGGCCTCGAGCGGGCGCTTCTTCCCCCGATCGCAACCCGGCACTGCCGCAGAGCGTGAACACCACGCGCCACGGCACCCGGCCCGGCCCGCAAGACGGGGCAAGGCCTGCACTGCGCCCGGATGGGCAGCATTGCGCGCGCACGCGTTGAAACCCCTTGCGCGCGGCTTGCCCGCTTGGCAGCATGGCCCCATATCAATCTGGCGCTTTCTGTAGCCTCGATCGGAGATCTGCTTGGGCATCACCGCCTTGACCCCCGCCCCCGCTGACACGGGCCCCGCCATCGCGCATCTGGAGTTTTCGGACAATCGCCTGCTTGTCGATCTTTGCGGCGAATATGACCGCAACCTCACGCATCTCGAATCCCATCTCGGTGTGCAGATCATCCGGCGCGGCAATCTGCTCGACATTCTTGGCCCGGATGCGGCACGCAACCAGACCATCGCCATCCTGACCGCGCTCTATCAGGGCCTCGAGGAAGGGCGCCCGATCGAGCAGGGCGATATCGCGGCCCTGATCCGCCTTGGCACGCCCGACGCGCGCGAGGGCCCCGAGGGCCAGCTCGAGATGTTCCGCAAGGGCGCGCTCGAGATCCGCACCCGCAAGAAGATGATCGCCCCGCGCACCCGCGCGCAGCAGGACTACACCCGCGCACTGCTCGAGACCGAGCTGAATTTCGGCATCGGCCCGGCAGGCACCGGCAAGACCTACATTGCCGTCGCCGTGGCGGTGCAGATGTTCACCGATGGTCTGGTGGACAAGATCATCCTCTCGCGCCCGGCGGTTGAGGCGGGTGAGCGGCTGGGTTTCCTGCCCGGCGACATGAAGGAGAAGGTCGATCCCTACATGCAGCCGCTCTATGACGCGCTGAATGATTTCCTGCCCGGCAAGCAGTTGCAGAAGCTGATGGAGGAGCGCCGCATCGAGATCGCGCCCCTGGCCTTCATGCGCGGCCGCACGCTGTCCAATGCCTTCATCGTGCTGGACGAGGCGCAGAACGCCACCGAAATGCAGATGAAGATGTTCCTCACCCGGCTGGGCGAGGGGTCGCGCATGGCGGTCACCGGCGACCGCAGCCAGATCGACCTGCCGCGCGGCGTCCAGTCCGGCCTGCGCGCCGCCGAGCGTATCCTCGACGGGGTCGAGGGCATCCGCTTCAGCTATTTCACCGCTCAGGATGTTGTCCGTCACCCGCTGGTCGCGCGCATCATCACGGCCTACGAGAAGGACGAAGCCGGCGGTGGATGACCCGCTTGTTGCGCTGGTGCTCGAAGATGCCTTGTGGTCGGAGCTGCCGCTGGCAAAGATTGCCGAGACCGCCGCGCGCGCCACGCTGGCGCATCTGGGCCACCCCGCGCGGGGCTACGAGATCGTGCTGCTGGCCTGCGACGACGCGCGCATCGCCGCGCTCAACGCCGATTTCCGTGGCAAGCCCACCCCCACCAATGTGCTCAGCTGGCCCGAATGGGACCT
>PXES01000141.1 GCA_003564655.1 Paracoccaceae bacterium | reverse complement strand
CCCTCGCGGAAATAGATGCCGCGGACATATTCGCGCCAGCCGATGATCTGGCGGATGAACCCCTCGACCGAGTTCAGCGGCGCGCGCCCGTCGTGATAAGCCTCTTCAGCCTTCTTGCAGATTTCCAACGGACCCAGCAGACCGGCATTCAGATACAGCGCCAACACCGCGTGGTAGAGATAGGGGTCCCCCTCGAGCATCGCGTCCTGATAGGTGCCAAAATCCGGCAGCGCATGTTCGATGAAGTGGTTAAGCGCGCGCAGCGCCCCCGCGCGGTCGGTCTGATAAGGGAATGGGCGCAGCGCCCCGAAATTGTTGCCGAAGCGCGCCTCGACCAGATCGAGCACCGCGTCCAGCACCGCATCGCCGCGCGCCTCGGGCGGCGTTTTGCGGAACAGGTCGGGCTTGGCGGGCTTGCGGTTGTCATGGTCGAAATTCCACTTACCGCCGACAGGCTGGTCGCCGTCCATCAACAGCCCTGTCTTGCGCCGCATCTCGCGATAGAAATACTCCATCCGCAGGACCTTGCGCCCTTCGGCCCAATCGGCGAATTCCTGGTGCGAACACAGGAAACGGTCATCGGGCAGCAGCGTCAGCTCCAGCGGCACGTCGCGCAGCGCCTCGATAAGCCGCCATTCGCCGGGCTCGGTCGCAATCACGGTGCCGGTCTCGAACTCCTCGGCGCGGCGCAGCAATTCGCCGGGGATCGAACCCGCATTCTCCGGGTCGTCCAGCTGCGTATAGGCCACCCGCCAGCCATTTTCGCGCAGATACTCGGCGAATTTGCGCATGGCCGCAAAGGCGAAGGCGATCTTCTTGGGGTGATGGGGGACATAAGACGCCTCAGCCCCGACCTCGGCCATCACCACGATATCGGTGGCGGGATCGGCGCTTTGCAGCGCACTGAGCGCGTCGGACAACTGGTCCCCCAGGACAAGAACCAGCTTCACCACACGACCTCCTTGCCCGCCCAGTCGAAGAAGCGCCCCGTCTGCTCGGGCGTCAGCCCGTCGATCACGCGCAGCAGGTTCTGCGCGGCCTCTGACGGGGGCACGGCCGGGTGGCGACCCAGATATTTCTCGGTGAATGCTGTCGCGACCGTGCCGGGATGCAGCGCCACGCAAACGGCCTGCTTGTGGCTGCGCCCCAATTCGATCGCCGCGCCGCGGATGATCTGGTTCAGCGCCGCCTTGGAGGCGCGGTAGGAATGCCAGCCCCCGAACCGGTTGTCACCGATCGAGCCCCCCCGCGCCGACAACGCGGCCAGCACGGCGGGCGCGTCACGCGCGAGCAGCGGCAGCGCGTGTTTCATCACCAGCGCCGGGCCGATGGTATTGAGCGCGAACTGCGCTGCCATGCCCGGCGCCTCGAGGTGCTTGAGTGCCTTTTCCGGGGTGTAGCCGTCGATCTCCAGCGCACCGGTGGCAATGATGATCCGCTGGAATGGCCCTTCCAGCGCGCCGAGGTGTTCGGCGACCGACGCCTCGTCCGTCACATCCAGCCCGTCCTCACTGCGCGAACGCCCCGTGACCTGCCAGCCCTGCGCGGCGAGTTCCGCGACCAGTGCCGAGCCGATGCCGCCCGACGCGCCGATGACAAGTGCCTGTTTCATGGCCACCCCTTCTTGCGTGCGGGTAGCTAGCGGGCGGCGCTGTCCTGTCCAGAGGGGCGGGCCAGACGGATCGGGCCGCACGCGGTGGCGACTTCAACCCGCACGCCCGATTGGGTCGCAACCAGCTTGCCCGCCGCCTGAAGACCGGCGGCGACACGGCGGATGTCCGGCATCAGGTCGCGCCAGTCGGGCGAAAGGCGCCGCGCCACCTCGGACGGGCAGAAGGTTTTCGCGGGCGCGCGCGCCGCAGCCATCGCGAGGAGTTCGCGGGCTATTTCTTCGTCGCCAACCGCTCTGCCCATCGCCGCGCCATCGGAGAGAGAAGGACCGCCAGCGGCACCGCGATCACCCACGCCACCAGCCACGCCCCCACCCAGCGCATCGGGAAGCCCGCGTCCAGCCCGGTGTTCAACGCCGTGATGATACCCGACATGACCAGCGACATGAGCGTGCCCATGATCACGCCCGTCCACATAGGTACCGTCATCCGAGCGCTCCGCTGCACCGCGCGCAGGTGCCGGGATGGGCATGTGTGCCCACATCCGCGCTGATCTTCCAGCAACGCTGGCATTTCTGCCCCTCGGCACGGGCGAACGCGACGCCGATACCGGGTGTCTCGGGCAGGGTGAAAGCGTCCTGCGGGGGGGTGTCCGCGCGCAGGCTGATCGCAGAGGTGATGCAGATATCTGCGAATTCGACCGACTCCAGCGCGGCGAGCAGGTCCGCATCTTGCACATACACGGCAGGCGCGGCCTCGAGCGAGGCGCCGATCCCCTTGTCCTTGCGCTGGATCTCGAGCGCTGCGGTGACGACGCGGCGCGCCGAGCGGATGCCCGCCCATTTCCGCGCCAGCGCGTCGTCGCGCCAGTCGGCGGGCGTGTCGGGGAAGTCCTGCAGATGCACCGACGAGTCCTCGCCCGGAAAGCGCGAGAGCCACACATCCTCCATCGTGAAGACAAGGATCGGAGCGAGCCAGGTCGTCAGCCGGTGGAACAAGAGGTCCAGCACGGTGCGCGCGGCGCGGCGGCGGGGGCTGGAGGCGGCATCGCAGTAAAGCGCGTCCTTGCGGATGTCGAAGTAATAGGCCGAAAGGTCCGAGGTCGCGAAGGTGAAGAGCTTCTGGAACACGCCCTGGAAGTCATAGGCCGCGTATCCGGCGCGCACCTCGGCGTCGAGTTCGGCCAGACGGTGCAGCACCCAGCGGTCAAGCTCGGGCATGTCCTGCGGATCAATCCGCTCGGCCGAGTCGAAGCCGTCGAGATTACCGAGGATGAAGCGCATCGTGTTGCGCAGGCGGCGGTAGCTGTCGGCCACACCCTTGAGGATTTCCTTGCCGATGCGCAGGTCGGCCGTGTAGTCCGACTGCGCCACCCACAGCCGCAGGATATCGGCGCCATACTGGTCGATCACCTCTTGGGGCGCGACCGTGTTGCCCAGGCTCTTGGACATCTTCATGCCGCGCTCGTCGAGCGTGAAGCCGTGGGTCAGCACCCCGTGATAGGGCGCGCGGCCCTTGGTGGCACAGGCCTGCAGCATCGAGGAATGAAACCAGCCCCGATGCTGGTCGGTCCCTTCGAGATAAAGGTCGGCAATTCCGTCGGCGCGCCCGTCAGGGCGGTCGCGCAGCACGAAGGCGTGGGTCGAACCGGAGTCGAACCAGACATCGAGAATGTCAAAAACCTGATCATAGGCGTCCGGGTCATACAGGTCTGCAAGGACAAGTTCCTTGAATCCTTGCACATACCATGCATCGGCCCCGTCCGCCTTGAAGGCGTCGACGATCCGGGCGTTCACCTGGCTGTCGCGCAGCAGATAGTCGGGATCGGTGGGTTTCGCGCCTTTCTTGACAAAGCAGGTCAGCGGCACGCCCCAGGCGCGCTGGCGCGAGAGCACCCAGTCGGGGCGCGCGGCGATCATCGAATGCAGCCGGTTGCGCCCGCTGGGCGGGGTCCAGCGCACGAGCGTGTCGATCGAGGTCAGCGCGCGCTCGCGGATGGTTGTGCCATGCTCGTCCATCCCGTCGCCCAGCGGGCGGTCGATGGCCGCGAACCATTGCGGGGTGTTGCGGTAGATGACCGGCGCCTTCGAGCGCCAGCTATGCGGGTAGCTGTGCTTGATGCGCCCGCGCGCAAGCAGCCCGCCGGTCTCGGCCAGTTTCTCGATGATGGCGGTGTTGGCGTCGCCCTCGCGACCCTCGGGGGTGAGGATGCGCGTGCCGCCGAAGAAAGGCAGGTCCGGGCGGAAGCTGCCATCATCGAGCACGTTATAGGTCAGCACCTGCTCGAGCATGCCCAGGCCGCGATACATCTCGTATTCCTCGAGCCCGTGGCTGGGCGCGCAATGGACGAAACCGGTGCCTTCCTCGTCGGTCACGAAATCGGCGGCGCGGAAGTCGCGGCGCGCATTCCATTCGCCCCCGGCGGCCGAGGTGTTGGCCAGCGGGGGCGAGAGTTTCAGGCTGTCGAGCTCGACCGGGGTGACGCTGCGGATGCGGCGATACTGCCCCTCGGAGAGACGCGCGCGGGTCATCACATCGGTCGCGAGCTTGTCGGCGATCAGGTATTTCTCGCCCACCTGCGCCCAGCACTCCTCGGGCGTCTCGAGCACTTCATAAAGCCCGTATGCGATGTCGGGTCCATAGACGACGCCCATGTTCGAGGGGATCGTCCAGGGCGTCGTTGTCCAGATGACGACGAAGGCGCGGGCGAAGTCATGCGCCATCTGCTGGACAGCGCCCGGGAAGCCCTGCTCGCCATGCTGGTCAAGCAGCCAGTCGGTCAGCTCCTCCGTCCCCTCGATCCCGGCGACGTGGAATTTCACCCAGATGGTGAAGCTTTCCTTGTCGTGATACTCGACCTCGGCCTCGGCCAGCGCCGTCTTTTCCACCGGCGACCACATCACGGGTTTAGAGCCCTGGTAGAGCGACCCGTTCATGACAAGCTTCATGAACTCCTCGGCGATCACCGCCTCGGCGTGGTGGTCCATGGTCAGATAGGGGTCGTCCCACTTGCCGGTGACGCCGAGGCGCTGAAACTCGTCGCGCTGCATATCGATCCACTTCTCGGCAAAGCGGCGGCATTCCTGACGAAAGGCGACGGTGTCGACCGCGTCCTTGTCGAGGCCCTCGGCGCGATATTGTTCCTCGATCTTCCACTCGATCGGCAGGCCGTGGCAGTCCCAGCCCGGCACATAGCGCGCGTCATGGCCGAGCATCTGCTGGCTGCGGGTAATGAAGTCCTTGAGCACCTTGTTGAGTGCGTGGCCGATATGCAGGTGGCCGTTGGCATAGGGCGGGCCGTCATGCAGGATGAAGGGCGGACGGTCTGCGCCCTTGGCGCGCAGCCGGTCATAGATGCCGAGGCGCTGCCAATGCGCGAGCCATTCGGGCTCGCGGTTGGGCAGTCCGGCGCGCATGGGAAACTCGGTGCGCGGCAGGAACAGCGTGTGTTTGTAGTCGCGCGTCTGGTCGGGGGTGTCTGGGGCGGTCATCGTCTCATCTTTCGCGAGGGTCAGGGGCAGGCGCCGAGGCTCGCCCGGCACTCCGGGGCGCTGGGTCAGAGTGCCGGGACGCTAATTCGCGCGATGATGCGGGGATGGAACATGCGCCGCTTATAGGAGCGCTCGGGCGGGGCGTCCAGAGGGGAACGCGGTACCTCCTGCAAAGGGAGCCGGGGGCTGCCGCCCCCCAGGCTGGCCCTGCGGGCCGCCACCCCCTGCCTCAAGGGGCTGGTCGCCATTGTCTCTCGGACCAATGGCGTTACAATTGCGACCCCCTTGAGAAACCCCGTGGATATTTGCGGCAGAGACGAAATGGGGGTTGTGCAGCAGTGAGGGGGCGGGCATCCGGGGAAGGACATGATAGGGGAGTATGCGATGCTGATGCCGTTTCATCTGGCGATCCATGTCGATGATCTGGACGCCGCGCGGGTGTTTTATGGCGAGGTGCTGGGATGCCGCGAGGGGCGCAGTGCCGCGACCTGGGTGGATTTCGATTTCTTCGGCCATCAGTTGAGCCTGCATGTGGGGGTGCCCGCCGCCACCGCCCAGACCGGGCAGGTTGACGCGCACAAGGTAGCGATGCCGCATTTCGGGGCGGTGCTGGATGTAGCGCGCTTCAACGCGCTGGCAGAGCGGATCGCCGCGGCGGGGGTGGATTTCGACCTGCCGCCGACCCTGCGCTTTGCGGGCGAGCCCGGCGCGCAGTGGACGATGTTCTTTCGCGACCCGGCGGGCAATGCGATCGAGATCAAGGGTTATGTCGAGCCATCGGGCGTGTTCGCTGTCTCGGAGGCGACCCAGTCGGCGACGCCCGGCCCGGACCGGGCGGGGAGCGCCACGATGGCGGGCAGGTCATAGGGGTGATGGGCGCGGATGGTGCTGCAGGCGGCCTCGAAGAGATGCGCGGGCGTCTTGAGGCGCAGGAGCACCTCGGTCGCGCAGTCGATCTGGCCCTGCCAGTGGAACAGGCTCTCGACCTCGGGCAGCAGATTGGCGCAGGCGCATTGCCGGGCCTGCAGGCAGGCACGCGCGATGGTGCGGGCGCTGTCGGCATCCGGGCAGGTGACCTCGATCTCGACTATATCCATGGGAACCTCCGTTATCCGTCGTTGCGCCGGTCCGGGTGATACCCTCTCGGGCGCGCGCCGCGCCTCAGCAGTTGGGTACGTTGACCGCAAGCCCGCCGAGGCTGGTTTCCTTGTATTTCTCGGACATGTCGGCCCCGGTCTGGCGCATCGCCTCGATGCAGTTGTCGAGCGGCATGAAATGCGTCCCGTCGCCGCGCAGCGCCAGGCTGGCGGCCGAAACCGCCTTGATCGCGCCCAGCCCGTTGCGTTCGATGCAGGGCACCTGCACCAGGCCTTTCACCGGATCGCAGGTCATGCCCAGGTGATGCTCGAGCGCGATCTCGGCGGCGTTCTCGATCTGCGCGGGCGTTCCGCCCAGCACCGCGGCGAGCCCCGCCGCCGCCATCGCCGCGGCGGCGCCGACCTCGGCCTGGCAGCCGCATTCGGCGCCCGAGATCGAGGCGTTGTGCTTGATCAGCCCGCCGATGGCGCTGGCGGTCAGCAGGAAGGTGCCCGTCTGCGCAGTGGACGCCCCGGGCACATGGTCGCGCCAGTAGCGCAAGGTCGCGGGCACGACGCCCGCCGCGCCATTGGTGGGGGCGGTCACGACCTGGCCACCAGCGGCGTTTTCCTCGTTCACGGCCATGGCGTAGACCGAGATCCAGTCATTGATCGTGTGCGGCGCGGTCAGGTTGCGCCCGGCCTCGGCGCGCAGCGCGGCGTGGATGGCCCCGGCGCGGCGGCGCACGCCCAGACCACCGGGCAGCGCCCCTTGCCCGGTCAGGCCACGGTCTATGCAGCTGTTCATCACCCCCCAGATCCGCGCCAGCCCGGCATCGAGCGTGGAAACGTCCATCCGCGCAAGCTCGTTGGCCCGTTTCATCGACGCGATGTCGCGGCCCGAGGCATGGGCCATCTCGAGCATCTCGGCAGCGCTCTGGAAGGGATAGGGCACGGGCGGGCCGGGATCGGCGACAGGGCGGGCGCGTTCCTCCTCGGTCTGCACGAAGCCCCCACCGATGGAGTAATAGGTCTCCTGCGCGATGACATCACCCTGCGCGTCGGTCGCCATGAGTTTCAGCCCGTTGGCATGGCCGGGCAGTGGCGGTCCGTAGTCGAAGATCAGGTCGCGTGCGGGATCGAAGCGCAAGCTGCCCAGCCCCTCGGCCGCGATCTGCCCCGACGCCTTGATGCGCGCCAGCGCGGCCTCGGCGCGCTCGGCTTCATAGGCTTCGAGGGTGAAGCCCGCGAGCCCGAGAATCACCGCGCGATCGGTGGCGTGACCCTGCCCCGTAAAGGCGAGCGAGCCGTGCAGCGAGGCGCGCAGCCCCGCGACGCCGAAGGGCAGCCCGCGCAGATGATCGAGAAATCGCGCCGCTGCGACCATCGGCCCCATCGTGTGCGACGAGGACGGGCCGATGCCGATCTTGAACATCTCGAATACCGACAGGAACATGGACACCTCGACCTGCTGACACGGCCTGCCTAGCACGGCCCTGCGGCCGATGTGCGGAAATTGCGACATTCGGTCGCCGGAACCGGACACACGCTCTTGGCAAGCACGCCGTATCACGCCAGACTGTGCGCATGAAACACAGCATCGCGCTTGCCCTGCTCGTCTGTCTTGCCGGATGTGCGTCCACCACCGGGCCCGAGGCCGGGCGGGCGCTCTACGCGCAGAACTGCGTTGCCTGCCATGGTGCGGATGCACGCGGCGGCGCGCAGGTGCCCGATCTGACGATGATCGCGGCGCGCGCAGGCGGGGCGTATCCGCAGATCCGCGTTCTCGACAAGCTCGACGGCTATGCGCGCGGGCAGACGGCCTATGACGGGGTCGAGATGCCGAATTTCGGCGACCTTCTGACCGGACGGCTGGCAAGGGTGCAGACCGATGCCGGGCTGTCGCGCCCGATGCCCGAAGCTGTGATCGCGCTTGAGGCGTATCTGCGCAGCATTCAGGACTGAGCCCGCCCGTGCCCGCGCCAGAGCGGCCCGCCCACCCACCCTTGCGACGCGCCCGTTCCGGGCGCTTGCTCGCCGCTCTGGCGCGGGCACGGGCGGGCCGATTTTCGGCTTTAAACCCGGGCCGGAACGCGCGATAACGCGGCCCGCAAGACCATACAGGCGGATGCGATGACCGAGCTTCTGACCCCGATCGACCAGGCCAAATACGCCGCCGCCCATTGCGCGGCGGATTTCGTGAAGGACGGGATGCGGGTGGGCCTTGGCACCGGCTCGACCGCCGCCTGGCTGGTGCGCCGTCTGGGCCAGCGCGTCCGGGCCGAAGGGTTGCGCATAATCGCGGTGCCGACCTCGGCGCGCACCGCGGCGCTGGGGCGCGAGGTGGGGCTGAACATCGTCACCCTGGAGGAAGCGCGCTGGCTCGACCTGACCATCGACGGGGCGGATGAGTTCGACGCCGAGCTTGCGCTCATAAAGGGGGGCGGCGGGGCGCTGTTGCACGAGAAGATCGTCGCCACCGCCTCGGACCAGATGATCGTCATCACCGACGCCGCCAAGGAGGTGAAGCATCTCGGTGCCTTTCCCCTGCCGGTCGAGGTCATTCCCTTCGGCTGGCAGGCGACCAAGGCGCTGGTCGAGGAAATCCTGGCGGCGGTCGATGTGCTGGGGCGCAAATCGACGCTGCGGATGAACGGCGCCAACCCCTATGTCACGGATGAGGGCAACTACATTCTCGACCTGGCGCTGGGGCGGATCGGCAACCCGCAGCAGCTTTCGCTGGTGCTCAATCAGGTGCCGGGGGTTGTCGAGAACGGCCTGTTTGTCGATATCGCGGACCAGGTGGTGATCGGCCATGCCGACGGGAAGTGCGAGCTGCGCGACCTGACCAGCGGCGCGCCAGAGACCAGCTTCGCGCAGGTCGATCTGGACGCGGCGCAGAACATCTTTCGGGATCTGTGAGGACCATGAGTTTCGACTACGACCTTTTCGTGATCGGCGGCGGCTCGGGCGGGGTGCGCGCGGCGCGTATCGCGTCAGCCGAGCACGGCGCGCGCGTCGCCTTGGCCGAGGAATACCGGCTGGG
>PXES01000187.1 GCA_003564655.1 Paracoccaceae bacterium | reverse complement strand
GTGGCCAGCCGATCGGAGCTGACTTGCCGGAGGATGAGGATGACGGAGCGCTGAAGCCACTGCCCGAGCGGTTGGTCATGGAGTTGACGGCCCACCGGACGCTGGCGCTGCGTGAAGCGATTGGACGCTCGCCGGATGTCGCGCTGACGCTGCTTCTACTGAAGCTGGTGACGGACACCTTCCGCACCTCCTCAGCTTCGGGCAGCTGTCTCGAGGCATCCGTGCGTCACGTCTATATGTCGGCCCAGGCGAGCGATCTGAAGGACAGCGTGGTCGCAAAGCTGGTCGACGAGCGTCACGCGGAATGGGAAGCCGATCTGCCGCTTGGCGATGACGTAGCGCTCTGGGACTATCTGACGGTCCTCGACCAGGGCAGCCGTCTGGCCCTGCTGGCGCATTGCCTCAGCTTCGGCGTCAACGCGCTGCATGAAAAGGTGAACCCTTACGGGGCAGGCATCTCTGCCGGCGGTTTGACCCGGCGTATGGCGCATTCCGATCTCGTGGCGCGTGCCACAGGTCTCGACATGGTCGAGGCGGGATGGGAGCCGACGGTCGACACCTATCTCAACCGTGTGCCCAAGGCCCGCATCCTCGAGGCCGTGCGCGAGGCGAAGGGCGAGGGGACTGCCCAGCTTCTCGATCACCTGAAGAAGGGCGAGATGGCCAGCGAGGCCGAGCGCTTGTTGAAGGGCAGCGGCTGGTTGCCCGAGGTCCTGCGCCGGAACGATCTCGTGGCGCTGGACGATGAGGACCATGCCGAAGGGCAGGGGGCGGATGTCGATGCCGAAGTGGCTGAGAGCGTCAGTGAAGCTGACCTTCCTGCATTCCTGACGGATGACCTGCCTGCTGAAGGCGCGTCGATGCTGGCCGCGGAATAGCGTGATCCAGCGGGGGGCGGAGATTCCGCCCCCAATCACCCTATAGTGTAACAACATCAATAAGATGAGTGCGATTATTCGCATTCGGAATGAGGAATCATGTCTGCAACAACCATCATCGACACCGCGCCCCTTGGGGCGCTCATTCGCTACACTGACGGCAGTCCCAAGCCGCCAGCACGCTTCACGAAGAAGCTCGCAGCCTGGGAGCGCTCGAACGGTGTCGGGCGCCTCGTGAAAAAGGAACCACCCCGGCCTTACGCGACCTGGACGGCTCCCGCGTCGTTTACGCTGCATGAGGGCAACTTCTCTTCGGACGGGGTGATCCTCGTCACCATCATGCGCAGCCATTCCGCTGACAGCGCCCTCGTTTTCGAGGTGGCCGAAGAACCGAAGCCTGGGCAGGTGCGCGTGCTTCTCGACTTCGGCGGCAACACGGAGCTGCTGCATCTGGCGGAATCCATCACCGCGGCAGAGCTTTGGATCGCCAAGGAAGGATACAGCAATGCGCGGCTCGAAATCGTCGGCGATGAAAATAGCGAAAGGGCAGGGGGCGCAGACCTGGCCGCCTGAGCCCAACTGAAACCGAGAGGCCCGCCCAAGCGCGGGCCTCTCATCCATCACAACCTTGTCCTTTGAGTTCGCGGGGCACCAAAGGATCCATCCCCAAGGAAGGACGTCTTCAACCAAGAGCCTGCCCGGGAGGCTGGCGGCGTTAGAAGCATCAGCGGGACAATCGGCTCCTGACGTTGGGGGGACCATCCCCCGCTCGCCACTCCCTTCCTTGCCCCGAATTCTGTCTTCGAGATCAACCCGCGAGGGGTCGGACTACGGGCGAGCCCGTACCGCCGGGCGGATTCGGAGCAAGTCCGAACGCACCCGGTGATGTCAGCCAGTATTCGGGCCTTCGAGGTCCTGTCGCGCGGGGGATCCAGCCCGTCCGTGGCCCGGCAAGTGGTCATGCGCTCGATCCACAGAACACGAAAAAGGAGCCCGCCGAATGACCTCCAGCGACTTCACGCGCGGCATCCGCGAGAACAAGACCCAAGTCGCGCATCAATTGATCCAGGTGATGCTGGTGGGCTTCGCCATCGGCATGACGCGCACGGTTGTCCCGGCACTGGCCGAGAGTGAATTCGGGCTGGAGCGCGGTTCGTTCCTGCTGCTCGCCTCTTTCGTCGTGGCCTTTGGTGCAGTGAAGGCGGTGATGAACTTCGTCGCCGGGCGCTGGTCCGAACGGGTGGGCCGCAAGCGCGTGCTGTTCTGGGGTTGGGTCGTGGCACTGCCGATCCCGGTGATGATCTGGTATGCGCCCGACTGGAACTGGATCGTCGCCGCCACAGTGCTTCTGGGCGTCAACCAAGGCCTCTGCTGGTCGATGACGCAGACCGCGAAGCTCGACATTACACGCGCCGAGGAACGCGGCCTCACCATGGGGCTGAACGAATTCTCGGGCTATGTCGGTGTGGCGATCGCGGGCATCCTGACCGCCTATGCCGCCGAATGGCTGGGGGCACGAGTTGGTTTGCTGGTCTTCGGGATGGCGGTGGTCCTCCTGGCGCTGGTCCTGACCGTTGTCTGGGTCAAGGACACGCTGCCATGGGCCAAGGCCGAGACAGCCGCGCACAAGGCCGCACCTCCGAAGAACCCGCCGCGTTATCCGCAAGGCGTGTCCGAGCACCCCAGCACGGGCGAGGTTTTCGCGCTGATGAGCTGGCGCGACCGCCGTCTCTTCGCGATCTCCCAGGCGGGGCTTGTCGAGAAGTTCGTCGATGCGCTGGTCTGGGCGCTGTTCCCGGTCTTCCTCGTGGGCAAAGGCGCGAGCCTGACAGAGGTCGGCTGGATCGTCGGGGTCTACGGCTTCGTCTGGGGCGGCTCCCAGCTCTTCACCGGGCGGCTGTCGGACTATGTCGGTCGGTTCTGGCCAAACGTGCTGGGCATGTGGATCTGCGGCGCGGGCGCGGCGATGGTGGTCATGGGCACAGGCGCGCTCTGGTGGTCGGTCTCGGTGGGCGTGGCGGGCTTCGGCATGGCGCTCCTCTACCCGAACCTCTCCGCGGCGGTGGCGGACATCACGCCACCCGCATGGCGCGGCTCGGCCATCGGCATCTATCGCTTCTGGCGCGATTTGGGCTACGCCATCGGCGCGCTCGGCCTCGGCCTGGCGGCCAGCCTGACCGGCGCTGCGGAAGCCGCCTTCTGGTTCGTCGCGATCTCCATGTTCACCTCCGGCGCCGTGCTCTTCTGGCTCGGTGAGGAAACCCACCCGCGGCTCAACCCCGCCGGCCCACGGGAGGTCGCAGATGCCTGACACTCTTGCCCGGCGCCTGGGCCTCCTTTCGAGCCTCCTCGGAGCCGCGTCCCTCGCGCTTCTGGCAGTCTCGGTCTGGGGCTTTCGGGCCGACGGCTGGCCTTGGCCACAGGCCTATGACCTTGCCGGCTGGGGAGCCTGGGCGGCGGGTGTCGGTGTCGTCGTTGCACTGGCCGGGCTGGTGGTCTGGATTCGTCGCAGGCAGGGTGGCGCTAGCGCGGTCCTGCTGGGACTAATCCTGTCACTGCCCGTCCTGGGCCTCGGTGCAGCCTTCGAGATTGCCGCCCGGTCCATGCCGCCGATCAACGACATCTCGACCGACACCGAAGATCCGCCGGTTTTCTGGTTCACGGCGACGCCGAGCGATTACCCCGCGCAGAACGCCGGGCCGCAGCGAGCCGCCTATCCCGATGTGCGCCCGCTGGAACTGCCGGTCTCCGCCGACGAGGCATTCGCAGCGGCGCTCGCCCTCGTGAAAGACCGCGGCTGGGAGGTGCTTTCGGCCGACCCGGCGGAAAGCCAGATCGAGGCCATCGCCCGAAGCCGCCTGTTCGGCTTCGAGGACGAGGTGGCGATCCGTGTGACCGAAACCGACACCGGCGCCCGCATCGATATGCGCTCGCGCTCGCGCCTCGGCCAGATCGACCGCGGCGCCAATGCCCGGCGTATCGAAGCCTTCCTTTCAGATCTCGAAACGCGCGCCCGGACCTGAGGACCCAAGATGAAACACCTGATCCTGTTGAACGACCCGCCCTATGGAACCGAGCGCAGCTTCAATGGCCTGCGCATGGCGCACGCACTGGCCAAGAATGATCCTGACGCGGAGATCATCGTCTTCCTGATGGCCGACGCGGTGCTCTGCGCCAAGGCGGGGCAGAAGACGCCCGATGGCTACAACCTCGAGCGCATGCTCCTCCGGGTCCTGTCCGCCAAGGGGCGCGTCCTGATGTGCGGCACCTGCATGGACGCGCGCGGCCTCGCAGAGGGCGACATGACGGAGGGGGCGACCCGATCTACCATGGACGAACTCGCCCAGGCGACGCTCGCCGCCAACAAGGTTCTGGTGTTCTAATGGCTGAGATGCTCACGCTCGCCGCCCTAGCGGCCGACCCGGCTCGCTTCCACCTGATCGACGTCCGCGACGCGGAAGACTACGCCGCTGCCCACGTGGGTGGCGCCGTGCATATCCCGCTGGCCGAACTCGAGGACCGAGCGGGTGAACTCCCTACCGGCAGAACACCAGTGACCATCTGCGGCAAGGGCGGCGGGCGGTCGGCAGAGGGCGCGGAGATCCTGAACAGACTCGGCCACCCGGACGCTTTCTGGCTCGAGGGCGGCACGACCGGCTGGATTGCGCAGAACACCTGAACACCAAGAAACCGGAATAGAGGAGACCCCCGGATGACCCTGAAACACCTACTTTTGGCGACGACCGTCGCGCTCGGGCTGCATGCAGCGCCTGCCTTAGCGCAGGATGCGGCCATCGACGCCATGTCGGAATACATGATGTTCTCGGACTACGAGGCCGGCATCATCTTGCCCCAGCAACTCGACCAGACCGTCTTCGAGACCGCGCTCTTCGTTGACACTCGCGACGCGGGCCAGTTCGAGGAAGGCACGATTCCCGGTGCCGTCAACATCGAGTGGCGCGAAGTCCTAGACCGGATCGACGAGATCCCCGAGGGCCGCATGACCATCCTCTTCTGCAACACCGGCAGCCTCTCGGCGCAGGCGGCCTTCGCGCTGCGCGTGGCGGGGCGGTCAAACGTGCTCGTCATGCAGAGCGGATATACCGGCTGGCAACAAGACGCGGCATACAAGCCCTGAGTTGACACGCCCTCGGCTGGGCGGTTTCCCGTCCGGCCGACCAATACAGGAAGCCCCATGTCCGACGCCACACCTCCCGTCCCGCCGATCCTGTCGGACAAGCATCACGAATCCCCGTCCGCCTTCACGCCTGAAAGCCTGCTGCGCGAGGCGCGCCGACAGAAGGGGGCAGGGGCCGTCGCAGTGCCAAAACTCTGCCTGCTCGATCCTGACGGCGACATCGTCCGCCAGCTCCGCGCAGAAGATCGCGCCCGGCGACATCAAGGCTGGGTCTGCTATCACACTGAAATGTGGCTGTTCGACCTGAACGGCCAGGAGATCGGCGTGGTGGGCTGCGCCGTCGGCGCGTCCTTCGCCGTGCTGGTGGCCGAGGAAATCTTCGCCTCCGGCTGCGAGTTGTTGATCAGCGTCACCTCGTCGGGACAGATCACGCCGCAGGGCGCGCCGCCCTATTTCATCCTGATCGACCGGGCGTGGCGCGACGAGGGCACGAGCTACCACTACCTCCCACCGTCGGACTGGAGCGCCGCACCTGGGCATCTGCTGTCACGGCTGGGCGGTGCTTTCACCGATGGCCCCAGCGTGATGAGCGGTGCGACCTGGACCACCGACGCGCCTTTTCGCGAGACTGAGACGGCCATCGCGGCCGCGCGGGCCCGCGGTATCCTCGCCGTCGAGATGGAGGCAGCCGGGCTTTATGCCTTCGCACAGGCGCGCCAACGCGCCGTGATCTGCCTCGCGCATGTCACCAACCAGATGGGCACCATCGAGGGCGACTTCGAAAAGGGAGAGGCGAACGGGACAGCCGATGCCCTCGCCGTTGTCTCGCGCATCATCGCGCGCCTGAGCTGAGCCGCGGCTTTTGCAAGACGGCTCACAGCGCCGTGCCGCTCTGGCCGAGCGTGACCTGGTCTGCATCACATGAAATGGTGCCGGCCCGTCCGCCACAGGTCTGACGGGCTCAACTGCGTGCCTTGATCCGACGACGGGCAAGCTCGCGGTAAAGCGCCTCGCGTGACACGCCTAGTTCGCTGGCCACATCCTGCCACCGACCTTTGTCAGGCAGTGCATGCCCTTCGCAGAGCCAGGCGTCCAGCCGATCCGCCACCTTGGGCAGTGACCGGATTTCCGCGCGCACCCGGGCCGCTTGGACCGACCGCGCAAGCGTCTGCATCCAGCGCTCCGTAAGGTCGGGGTCCGCCTTCAACCGCGCTCGGAAGATCTGACGCGGCAAGACCGCCGCGACGCAGGCAGCCGATGCCACCGCGTCACAGTGATAGACCTCGGACCAGGCAGAGGCTTCGGCAAGGATCTGCCCGGCTCCCGCGCGATGCAGGATCAGCCGAAGCCCATGGCCTGTATGACGGACGAGATCGGCGCGCCCGTCCCGGAGCAGCATCATCGACACCACCTTGTCACCCGCACGGAAAAGGGTCTCCCTGGCGGCGAAATCCCGCTCCATTGCATCGGCAAAAAGGTCTTCGAATACCTCTGACATGATCATGATCATATGAGGCGCGGCTGCCAGATGCGAGAGAAGAAGAAACACCTCAGGAGTCTCTTGATGTTCCGCTTTGCTTTCGCCCTTTGCGCCATGGCCTTTCCCATGGACCTTTTCGCTCAGACCCACGGCCATTCCCCCTATGCCGGGCTGGAAAGCCGCGAGATCAAGAGCCTGTCTGAGGTTGATCTGGAAGATCTGCGCCTTGGGCGCGGATGGGGACTGGCCCTTGCCGCCGAACTGAACGGCGTGCCCGGGCCGGCGCATCTACTCGAGTTGGAAGCCGAGCTGGATCTGGACGCCGGTCAGGTCGCGGCCATCGAGGACATTTTTGCCGCCATGCAGGCCGAGGCGCAGGAGGCGGGCGAGCGCTTCATTGCGGCCGAAGCGGCAATTGAGTCTGCCTTCCGGGATGGCGGCATGACGCGGTACGCCTTGCGCGCCCTGATCGACACATCTGCCGCCGCCCGGGCCGAATTGCGGTTCATCCACCTCTCGCGCCACGTCGAGACGCCGCCCTTGCTGACGTCCGACCAGATCGCGCGTTACAACGATCTGCGGGGCTATGGTGCCGCCGATCCCTGCGACGCCGTGCCTGAGGGCCATGACGCCGCGATGTGGCGCCGTCACAATGGTTGCGATGGGTGAAAAATCGCGTCCAGAGGATTTCCCGAGAGCCGTCGGTCCCGCAATCGGGGGCGAGTTGACCTTGAGGCTCGGCCCCGCCGCTCCATCCGTCAGTTGATTGCTAAGTCCTCAGCCATACTGCCTGCCTCCAGCGCCTCCACGAACCACTGCGGTTTGCGCCCCCGGCCGGACCAGGTGAGCGACGGATTCTCAGGGTGCCGGTATTTCGCCGCTGCTGGCGCTCGCGTGGTTTTCATCTCAGTGCCGACAAGTTCGGACAGGGAGTAGCCCAGATCTCGGGCGAGAGCTTCCACCTTGGTGCGGGCTTCCGCCTTCTGTCGATCCTCAAAGGTGGAGATCGCCTTGGCGATGTCCTTCTGCATTTTCTTCAGCTCGCTGAGCGACAACGCCTCGAGATCGTAATCAGCCATTGGTCCCTCGTGTTCTGAATGTTCCGGTATTGATAGCCCGTCGCGGCATGGGCCCGCAACTCCCACCAGGTAAGGCGAGGGCTGGCGGGAGCCGGTGATCGTCATTATCGCCGCCAGTGGGGTGCTGGGCTTGGTTTCCGTCAGTCCCGATTGGCAAGATGACAGGGTCTGGCATAGGCTCCCCGCGCCTCTCTGGCTTCTGGTCCATCCCTTCGACTGACAATCCCCTAATCCCGTTCGGCCTCCTGCGCGCAACCCCGCGTCAGCCCGGGCCGTGTTGGCCGCCTGTGGCGTCCTGCCCGCTCCACCCCGGTCCTTTGGGGGTTTCCGGCGTCCGTTCCGTCCACCGTGCACGCGTCACCCGACGGGCTTTTTCCGGGTCTTGTCGAAGGGACGGTCCCGAAGACAGGAAACACAGGAGCTAATCATGCAAAACATCGTCATCCTCGCCGGCAACATCGGTCAAAAACCCGAAACCCGCACCACCCAGGGCGGCACTAACATCACCAACTTCAGCCTCGCCACCTCCCGCCCCCGCCTCTCGGAAGGTCGCGTCCTGCGCGACGAGAACGGCTACCGGGTCATGGACACCGAATGGCACCGCATCACCTGCTTCAACGGTCTCGGCAAGACGGTCGCCGAGCATTGCGAAAAGGGCATGAAAGTCCTCGTCCACGGTCGCCTCCACTACAGCAAGTGGATCGACAGCATGGGCAACGACCGCTACGGCTGCGAGATCATCGCCGAGAAGGTCGACTTCCTAAGCCGCCCGAAGTCGGCCGAGAACGAAAACCCCGAGCTGGTCGACCGCGACGACGAGATCCCGTTCTGAGGAACGGGGTCTCCCCACGGGTCCGGCGGGGAAACCCGCCGGGTTCGAGGCAATTCCGCAAGGTAGATAAGAGTCCATCTTCCTGATTCAGCACAAAACGCAAATACCCTTTGAGCCGCAGTAAACGGACAGTAAACATTGTAGGTAAAGATCATTCGATCCTCCTGCGTTCTTGTTGTTAATGACAGCACATTCTGTTGCATTGCTTTGCTGCAGCACAACCAGTAGTATTGGACCTGATTAGGAGTGCTCGCATATGAAGTTGACCAGGTTCAGAGTTTCCAATTTCCGGTCCGTGTCCGACAGCGGTTGGCTTGAGGCCGACGACGTGACAGCGCTGATTGGGGTCAACGAGTCTGGCAAGACGAACTTGCTGCTGCCACTTTGGAAGCTCAAGCCTGCCCAAGACGGTGAGATTCAACCGACGTCCGACTATCCCAAAACGATGTTCGGAGAAATCCGCAACGCGCCGGGCGACTACCACTTCATTGAAGCCGAGTTTGATACCGGTGCTTCAGGAGCTGCCATCGCGCAAGCGGCTGGCATCTCGGCTGAGATCGCTGAGACGGTCCGTGTCACCCGCTTCTTCGACGGTCACTACGACATCGAATTCCCAAAGCACCAACGGATAACCACCGTTGCGCAGGAGTGGCTCGCGGGCAAGCTAACCGGGGCCGCAGGCGCAGTTGAAGCGGCGCAGGCGCTCAAGAAAGAAGCCGAGTTGCAGCCTCAGTTAGTTCAGGGCCTCAGAGCCACCTCCGACGCGCTGCCTGACACGGAGAACCTTGGAGCAGTTCAGTTGCGCGCGGCCATCAAGGCAGTCGATGCGCTAATACCCGAAGAGCCCGCAGAGACCAGTGTTATTGTCCCGTTGGTTAGGCAGCTATCGTCAGAGCTAG
>PXES01000052.1 GCA_003564655.1 Paracoccaceae bacterium | reverse complement strand
TTCGCTGCCGCCACTGCCGGGATCAGCAGCGCAAGGCAGAGCGTCAGCAGTTTGAGAATACAGAAACAGTTGCGCGCCGAAACATCCATCATAGCAAGTGGCCCAGTAACGGCGCGTATCCAGCGCTAAATTACCATTGAGTGTCGCACGCACCTGTCAAAGGCGTCAACAACCTCGATCAAGGCAATCCGACTGCCGCGAGCCTCACCCCCGATTCCTTAACGGCGACCCAGGACGCGCCCGGTCCCTGGCCTCAGCGGCGCGGAACGGAAAACAGGGTCCAGAAATCCCTGCGGGCGATTTCACGCGCCTGGAAGTTCGCGGCGAAGGTCGCTTTGTCCGAGTCGGGTGGACAGGCCACAAGATCGGCTGCATCGTCCAGGAACTGGTTGGTGAACTCGGTTTCACCCGCCCGACGGCAAGGGTCGTCGGCGTTCGGGAATCCAGAACCGAAGACCCCGAAATCAGCAGGCGGCGTGGAAGGGCGGGCCTCCGTCTCTGGCAGCGTGATCTGACACGCTGAAAGGCCGAAAACAGCACATAAGACACCAGCTTTCGTGACGTAACGCATGAACATATTCTCCCGTTGAGCCAGAAATGCACCTGTGCCGCAATGATGAACGACGCTTGGCGACCGATCAAGCATTCTGGTCAACAATCGGCGACGTAATACCGAACCCCGCAACTTAGACTGCCGGATCCAAAGAGCATCGGCGCCCGTTTCAACCGACCTGAAAGAGAAGCTGGAGGATCTGGCCCCGCACCTTACCGGGTTGGAGAGGTCGACTTGTCCCCGTTTTCGGGGCCGAGCCGCGCATGGCGCTCTGGCTGGGATAAGCTTTGCGCAAAGATAATCATCGTGACAACATTGCCATCGAGATCGGAAGCGGCTGCGGATCGAGTGAACAATGACAAACCGGAACTTGGCAAAATTCATAGGTCCGCTTTCGGTCCCCAGCCTTTTTCTCGGCCTTCTGTTTTTTGCCGCGTCGCTGACGCCCTCTCTCATCCCGCGCGGGCCGGAGGTCCAAGGCATCCTAGGTGGGCTGGTGATGGCGATCGGGTATCTCATCGGCCGGATCGTCGGACTGATCTGGCGAGCTGCCGATTTCCCTGTTCTCTCCGGGCGGCCCGCAAATGTGCTGACCGCTTTGATTTCGGTGCCGCTGATCGCGTTTTTTCTTTGGATGCTCGGATCAAGTCTGATCTGGCAAAATGATATCCGGTCGAGGATGGGCATGGAAGAGGTCGACGCACTCAATCTGGCGACAATCCTGCTTTTCGCCTGCGCGACCTTTGCAATCGCTTACGTATTGGGACGCCTCATCGCCGCCCTGTTCCGCCTGATCCGATCCCGGCTTTTGCGCGTAATGCCTGCACGGCGCGCAAATGTGCTGGGGGTGGTCCTGGTTGCGCTGATCCTGTTCGTGTTGACCCGAGACGGCATTGTTGATCGGGTGGTGACGGGGCTTGATGAAAGCTACGAGACGGCGCAGGAGCTGTTCCTGAACGCCCCGCCCCGCCCTGACGATCCACGCATGACGGGAAGCGCGGAGTCCCTGATCGACTGGGCGGCGATAGGCATATATGGCCGGGATTTCATCACCTCCGGCCCCAGCGCCGAGGATATCGCGGCCTTCACTGGCCAGGCTGCGCTTCATCCGATCCGGGTCTATGTCGGGCGCGCCAATGGCGAGACGCCCCAGGAAAGGGCCGAGCTGGCTTTGGCCGAATTGATCCGGCAGGAAGCGTTCGAGCGCGAGGTCCTGATTATGGCAAGCCCCACCGGCACCGGCTGGATGGATCCTGGCGCACAAGACCCGGTCGAATACATGCATGGCGGGAACATCGCCACGGTTACGGCCCAGTATTCCTACATGCAATCGCCGCTGGCGCTCATCTTCGAGACGAACACCGGTCTCCAGCAGGCGACCGCGCTTCAGGACGTGGTGCACGGGTATTGGAAGACGCTGCCCGCTGACGCGCGTCCGCGTCTCTATGTCCACGGGCTGAGCCTCGGTGCCTGGTCGTCGATGCACGCGACGAACATGTTCCGATTGCTTGACGATCCCATCGACGGCGCGTTCTGGGTCGGTCCGCCTTTCCCCTCTGCCTTTTGGAACTACGTCCAGAACAATCGCAATCCGGGCACGCCCTGGGTCCTGCCGGAAATCGGCGACGGGTCGCTGATCCGCTATGCCTCAAACACGGCCGATGCATCGGAGGCCGGGGCGGAGTGGGGGAATATACGCATCACTTTTCTTCAGTATTCCAGTGATCCGGTCGTCTTCTACGACCCGCGTTCGCTGTGGCGCGCGCCGCCCTGGATGCGGGACCCTCCCGCCGAAGACATGACGGAGCATTTCATCTTTATGCCTGTCGTGACGCAGTTCCAGTTGGCGCTCGACATGGCGCTGTCTTTCGGTGCCCCGCCCGGCCACGGGCATGCGTATTTTGCGCAGGACTACATCGGTCCATGGATTCAGGTAACCGCCCCGACAGGCTGGTCATCCGAAGATACCGCGCGCTTGCAGGCACATTGCGATCTCGGTTTTCAGCAGGGTTGCTTGAAGGGCTTGCACTAGCAACTGTGTCTATTCGCCGGGCTGCAGCTGCCATGGGATGCCGGCTTTGATGATCGCGTTGGCGATTGTGACCAGCCCAAAAGGTCACAAAACCCACTTGTGCGGGCTTCGTGTATCGGTTTGTTTTCTTGGGGTTTTTTGGCTCCGGCGGTAGGGATCGAACCTACGACCAATTGATTAACAGTCAACTGCTCTACCGCTGAGCTACGCCGGAACACGACGCGTATCTAACAAGTGCAAGCCACCGCGTCCAGAGCGATTCTTGATCTCGTGAAGCAGGATATGCAACCTGCGGAAAACGGCACTCACGACGCAACGCTCGGTCTGCCAAGAGTTCTGTCACCGGACCACCCTATGGTGCCTGGGACGCGCCCCACCGAAAAGGTCTTTCCCAATGCCCGATCAGTCCGCACGCCTTGCGCTGCCTTTCATCCAGCCCGCGCAGGCGCAGAAGCACGTCACCCATAACGAGGCGCTTGAGCGGCTCGACCTGGTGGTGCAACTCGTCATTCAGGAGCTCGATCTGAACACGCCGCCGCCCTTGCCGCAGGAGGGGCAGATCTGGGCGACCGGGCTGGCGCCCTCAGGCGCCTGGGCGGGGCAGCCGGGGCGGCTTGCGGCGTGGGTGCAGAATGGCTGGCTGTTCGTGACCCCGCTCGCAGGCTGGCGCGCGACAGTCGGGGATGAGGTGCGCGTCTGGGATGGCGCAGCATGGGTGCGGCCCGCTGTCGGGGCGCTGGCGAATCTCGACGGTCTGGGCGTCAATACCGGCTTTGACATGGTCAATCGCCTTGCTGTCGCCTCCGAGGCAAGCTTGCTGACCCATACCGGCGCCGGGCACCAGTTGAAGATCAACAAATCCGCCAGTGCAGAGACTGCAAGCCTGCTGTTCCAGACGGGGTTTTCCGGCCGCGCCGAGATGGGCACTGCGGGCGATGACGACTTTTCGATCAAGGTCTCGGAGGACGGCTCGCTTTGGCATGACGGGCTGCGCGTGTCTGTGGTCGACGGGACAGTCAGCCTGCCGAAAGGGGCTCAGATTGACGGCCCTGTCTCCGGGTCGGCAGTGACGCTATCGCCCGAGGACGCCACTCCGGGGCGGCTGATGCGGGTCGGCGATTTCGGGCTGGGCCGCAGCGAAAGCCTGCCTGCCGCGAGCGCCGATCTGGACGCCGATTTCCGCAGCGCGACCAGCGTCGGGTTGCATATGGTCACCGACACGACCGGGGGCTACCCTGCAGGTTTCGGCGGGGATGCGGCGGCGCTGTCGGTGCTGCGTGCGGCGGCCGGCGACAGGGGCGTGCAGGTGCTGCACGGGCTGGGCGCCGGGGCCACCGGATCGGATGCCGGGCTTGCGATGCGCGCCTTTCGCAATGGCGGTACCGATGGTGACTGGCAAGTGTTCTACAACACTCACAACCTTGTCGGGACAGTCGCGCAAACCGGCGGGGTCCCCTCGGGTGCGGTGATCGAGCGCGGTGACACGGCGACGGGCAGCTATGTCCGCTTTGCCGATGGCACGCAGATCTGCACCCGCGAGGTGATGCACGATCTGGCAGACACCGACGCGCAGGGCTGGGACTATCCGGCGGCCTTTGCCGCGCCTCCCGTGGGCAGCGTTGCGGTCGTCGGCAGCGACTCAGTGGCGCTGCAGGCCTGGGTACAGGGCAGTGGCACTGGCTGGGCCGGAGCAAGCGGCTGGGCCACGCGGCATCTGAGCGCGCTTGCCGCCACTGCGATCCCGGTACAGCTGACCGCGACGGGTCGCTGGATCTGAGCGCAAATTATCCCAGCCAAAGCAATGCCTTGACAACAATTCGTCAAGCGTTAGAAAACGCGCTCTGCCGAATTGATATTCCATTGATTTATCTTTTGCCCGGTGCTAGCGTTCCCCCATAGGCTGCGGTCAGCGCAGCGCAGGGAGGAATGGCAGGATGAGTGTGGTACCAGTCCGCTCGGCGGATCTGGAGGCGGCAGAGGTTTCGTGGTTCGCGGCGCTCTGCTCGGATGATTATCGCTTTCTCGGCGTGCCCGAGGGCGATTTGCGCTCCAGCTGGGCGCACTGCTCGGCTATCCTGCAATCGGCCGAGGCGAACGGGTTTCGCAACATCCTTTGCCCGTCCTCTTATCAGGTGGGGCAGGATACGCTCTCTTTCGTCGCGGCTGGCAGTCAGGTCACCGACCGCATCAACCTGCTCGCCGCCATTCGCTGCGGCGAGATGCAGCCGATCATGCTCGCCCGCACTGTGGCCACGCTGGATCACATGCTGCAGGGGCGGCTGACACTGAATGTCATCTCGTCCGACTTTCCGGGCGAGGCCGCGGACAGCGCCTATCGTTACCGCCGCAGCCACGAGGTCGTGCAGATCCTCCGCCAGGCGTGGGAGCGCGACGAGATCAACCATGACGGCGAGATCTACCAGTTCCACGGCATCCCCACCGCCCCGGCCAAGCCCTACCAGCAGAACGGCGGGCCGCTTCTCTATTTCGGCGGCTACAGCCCGCACGCGCTGGAGCTGTGTGCCGCGCAATGCGATGTCTACCTCATGTGGCCCGAACCCAAGGAGGCCATCGCCGAGCGGATGAAGGCCGTGGCCGATCTGGCGCAGGCGCACGGGCGGGTGCTGGATTACGGGTTGCGCGTGCATGTCATCGTCCGCGACACCGAGGCCGAGGCGCGCGAATATGCCGACCATATCGTGAGCAAACTTGATGATGAATATGGCCGCCTGATCCGCGATCGGGCACATGATTCGACCAGCCTTGGCGTCTCGCATCAGACGAAAACGCGCGAGCTGGCCGACAAGTTCGGCTATGTCGAGCCGCATCTGTGGACCGGCGTGGGCCGCGCGCGGTCGGGGTGCGGCGCGGCACTCGTGGGCAGCGCGGATCAGGTGCTCTCCGAGATCGAGGAATACCGGAAAATGGGCATTCGTGCCTTCATCTTCTCGGGCTATCCGCATCTGGACGAATGCGCCCATTTCGGGCGGCTGGTGATGCCGCATCTGGCGACCTGTTCGCTGCCGCATGAATATGGCCGGGTGCCCAGCACAACCCCGGCCACCCCCCTTGGTGTTGGAGAGCGTGTGTGATGGACCGGATCGAGATTGCCCCCGGCGTGAGTTTCAGCCGCATCGTCTACGGGATGTGGCGACTGGGCGATGACAGCGACACCTCGCCCGCCCATGTGCAGGCCAAGGTCGAGGCTTGTCTGGCGCAGGGCATCACGACGATGGATCAGGCCGACATCTATGGCGGCTACACCGCCGAGGCGCTGCTGGGCGCGGCCCTGAAGGCCAGCCCCGGGCTGCGCGACAAGATCGAACTGGTCAGCAAATGCGACATCGTGGCGCCTGTGGGCCGCCATTCAGGCGCGCGGGTCAAGCATTACGATACCTCGCCCGACCATATCCGCGTCTCGGTCGAGGCGAGCCTGCGCGACATGGCTACCGATCATCTCGACCTGCTGCTGATCCATCGCCCCGATCCGCTTATGGACGCGCAGGCCACGGGCGCCTGCCTCGATGCGCTGGTGGCCGAAGGCAAGACGCGGGCCGTGGGCGTGTCGAATTTCCGGCCATGGGATTTCGACCTGCTGCAATCGGCCATGTCCACGCCGCTTGTCACCAATCAGATCGAGATCAGCCTGCTGCACCGCGACGCGTTCACCAATGGCGATCTGGCACACTTGCAAAGGCTGGGCGTTGCGCCGATGGCGTGGTCGCCGCTTGCGGGCGGGGCGCTTTTCGGTGACGGCGCGGCGGCCGCCCGCCTGCGCCCGGTACTGGCGCGCATGGCCGAGGAGGTCGGCGTCGGGACGGATGCGCTGGCCGTGGCCTGGCTGCTGGCGCATCCGGCGCGAATTTTTCCGGTCATGGGCACCAATTCCCTCGCCCGAATCGCGAAACTGGGCGATGCCATGAAACCAGTGCTGTCGCGCGAGGACTGGTTCGAGTTGTGGACCGCTGCCGCAGGGCAAGAAGTCCCTTGACACCACCCGCCCCGGAGGAGGGGCGGCCAAACATGAAAAACGGGAGGAAAGACATGAGACAAACCCTAGCAGTATCGGCCATCGCCCTGATGGCGGCGGGCGCCGCGCAGGCGCAGGAATTGCGCTTCATGTGCTATCAGGACGGTACGGAATGCGACGCCTGGTCCGCGGCCTTCGCCGATTTCGAGGCAGAGCATGACGGTGTCACGGTCGTCGTTGATGTGGTGCCCTATCAGGCCATCCTCGAATCGCTGCCCGTGCAGCTTGAGGTTGGCGAGGGGCCGGACCTGGCGCGCGTGACCGATTATGGCGGGCTGGCGCGCTTCATGCTGGACGCACGCCCGCATCTCTCGGCCGAGGATGCCGACCGGATCGAGGAGCGCTATAGCGCCTCGCTTGCCTGGGCACGGGTGGGCGACAACGCCCCGGACGGTATCTACAACATCGTCGACCAGCTGACCGCGACAGGCGGTTTTGCCAACAAGACGCTGTTCGAGCAGGCGGGGGTCGATATGCCCGAGCCGGGCGCGACCTGGGCCGAGTGGGCCGAGGCGTCTGTCGCTGTGCGCGATGCCACGGGTGTCGATTTCGCCATGGCGCTGGACCGCACCGGGCACCGCTTTGCGGCACCGGCCATGTCCTTCGGCGCGGCGATCTTCAACGAGGAAGGACATGCGCTGGCCATCGATGACGGCTTCCGCGCCTTTGCCGAGCAGTTCGTCGCCTGGCACGAGGACGAGACCATGGCCCGCGACGTCTGGGCCGGGGCGGGGGGCGGCACCTATCAGGATGCGGCTGCCGAGTTCACCAACGCCAATCTGGTGATGTACTATTCGGGCAGTTGGCAGATCGGCCGCTTCGGGCGCGATATCGGTGACGCGTTCGACTGGGTCGCGACGGGCGGCATCTGCGGCCCCGAGGCCTGCACCGGCATGCCCGGTGGCGCCGGGATCGTGGGCTTCAACCACACCGACCCCCCCGAGGCCGTGGCCGCGCTGATCGAGTTCGTCTCGCGCGATGACGTGCAGGCACAGGTGCTGGCGCAGACCAGCAACCTGCCCGCCAATGCTATGCTGCAGGCCGAAGGCGTCGCCTATCAGGATGTGAGCGATGACGTCGCCGCGGCCCTTTCGACCTTTGGCGCTGCCGTGCCGAATTTCGCCAGCACCGCCTATGCGCTGCAGGGCTACGAGTTCAACCGCGCGGTCTTTACCAGCATTCCGGCCCGGCTGACCCAGGCCATCGTCGGCGAACTGACGCTGGACGAGGCGCTTGACCGGCTCGAACAGGACGTGGCTGACGCCATCGCCGAGGCCCGCTAAGGCCCCGCGCGCCCGGCCCATACGGGCCGGGCGCTTCCCCATCACCGAGGATCCGGCAGATGGCCGCGCTGCTTCGTGCCCTGTATGAAGGGGCGTTCAACATCTTCGAGACCCCGATGCGCTGGCTGCAATACAGCCTTGGCGCGCATCGCATGGCCTGGGTCTTTCTGTTGCCCAACCTGCTGATCTTCGGGTTGTTCACCTATCTGCCGATCCTGCTGAACGTCTGGTACGCCGGCAGCAGCGGCGACCGCATCCTGCTGGGCGAGCGCGACTGGGTCGGCACGGCCAATTTCGCCTCGCTGATGGATTGCGAATCCTATCTCCAGCCCAATTCCTGCCGCCGCGACCTGTTCTGGCGCGCGGTTCACAATACCGGCTGGTTCGTTGTGCTGCAGGTCGGCTTCATGATCCTGTTCTCGCTGATCGCGGCGCTGATCCTCAATCGCAACATCCCGCTCAAGGGCTTCTTCCGTGCCGTGTTCTTCTACCCGGTGCTGCTGTCCCCGGTCGTCGTGGCGCTGATCTGGAAATGGATCCTGCAACGGAATGGTGTCCTGAATGCGGGGCTAGACTGGGCGGGCATGGGAACGACCAATTGGCTGCTGGATCCCAGCTGGGCCTTTTTCTGGATCGTGTTCGTCTCGATCTGGGCCAACATGGGATTTTACGTGCTGATCCTGCTGGCCGGGCTACAGGCCATCCCCGGCGATGTGTACGAGGCCGCCGAGATGGACGGCACCCCCGCCTGGCGGCAGCTGTTCCGCATCACCCTGCCGCTGCTGACGCCGACACTTCTGGTGGTGATGGTCCTCAGCCTCATCCGCGCCGTGCAGGCTTTCGACGAGATCTACGTGCTGACCGGGGGCGGGCCGGGCTCGGCCACGACACTGCTGATCCAGTATATCTACGATGTGGGCTTTGCCACCCGGCCCCGGCAATTCGGGCTGGCGGCGGCGGCGTCGCTGGTCATGGCGGTGGTGCTGATGGTGCTGACGCTGATGCAGCTTGCCGCCACCCGCAAACGCGCGGAGGACGGGTGATGCTGCGCCTTCTGACCCTGCGCCGGGGCCGCGACCGGCTGGACATGACGGACTGGCTGGCCTTCAGCTTTCTGGGCCTGGGCGTGTTGCTGATGCTGGGGCCGGTGCTGTGGCTTCTGCTGTCAAGCTTCAAGACCGAGGCGGCGCTGCAGGAATACCCTCCGCGCTTGCTGCCCCTCGCGCCCCAATTCGTCGAGGTCGAGGGGTTCGAGGATGCGCTGCAACGTTTTCAGATCGTCTCGGGCGAGCATGTGGGGCGCGAACTCGCACAGGTGCGTCGGATCGGGCTGAACGCGCAGATGGTCGACCCCGAGAACCCCGAAGAGGTGCTCAACGTCAACATCGGCGACCGCGAGGCCGTGCGCTCGGTTGCCGTTGCGACCGAGAACTACACGGGCCTGTTCACGCGTTTCAGCTTCCTGCGCTATTTCTGGAA
>PXES01000218.1 GCA_003564655.1 Paracoccaceae bacterium | reverse complement strand
GCGATCACGGGCGTGGGGATTCCGCTGCTCTATATCGGCTTTCCCGTGGGCTTCGCGGGCTTCGTCTCCAAGGACGCGATCATCGAGAGCGTCTATGCCTCGGGCACTGATTACGCCTTCTGGATGCTGGTGATGGCCGCGCTGATGACCAGCTTCTATAGCTGGCGGCTGATGTTCCTGACCTTCTGGGGCGCGCCGCGCGGCGACAAGCACACGCATGAGCACGCCCATGAAAGCCCGCAATCCATGCTGATCCCGCTGGGCGTGCTGGCCGTGGGCTCGGTGCTGGCGGGGATGGTGTTCTACGGGCCGTTCTTTGGCTCGACCGATCAGGTGCGCGACTATTTCGGCGCGGCGATCTTCATGGCCGAGGACAACAATCTGGTGTCCGAGGCGCATGACGTGCCCGCCTGGGTGATGCTGTCGCCCTTTGTCGCCATGCTTCTGGGGCTGGGGCTGGCCTATCAGTTCTACATCCGCGACACCTCGATGCCCCGGCGGCTGGCCGAGACTTTCCCGGGTGCGTATCAGTTCCTGCTCAACAAATGGTATTTCGACGAGATCTACGAGGCCCTCTTCGTGCGCCCGGCCATGGCCGTGGGCCGGTTCTTCTGGAAGCGGGGTGACGGCACCGTGATCGATGGCGGCATCAACGGGCTGGCCATGGGGATCATTCCCTTCTTCACGCGGCTTGCCGGACGCGCGCAATCGGGCTTTGTCTATCACTACGCGACCGCGATGGTGCTGGGGATCGTGCTGATCGTCACCTTCGTCACGCTGGCCGGGGGGTCGAACTGATGCTCAACCTTCTGTCCATCATCACCTTCACCCCGGCCATCGCGGCGGCGATCCTCGCGATCTTCCTGCGCGGCGAGGACAAGGCCGCACAGGACAACGCCAAATGGGTGGCACTGGTTGCGACGCTGGCGACCTTCGCGGCCTCGCTGATCCTGCTGATCGGGTTCGACCCGCAGGACACCGGCTTCCAGTTCGTCGAGGAACATGACTGGATCATGGGCTTCACCTACAAGATGGGTGTGGATGGCATCTCGATCCTGTTCGTGTTGCTGACGACCGCGCTCATGCCCATCACCATCGGCGCGTGCTGGAATGTCACGCACCGGGTGAAGGACTACATGATCGCCTTCCTGATCCTCGAGACGCTGATGATCGGCGTCTTCACCGCGCTCGATCTGGTGCTGTTCTACCTGTTCTTCGAGGCGGGCCTGATCCCGATGTTCCTGATCATCGGCATCTGGGGCGGCAAGGACCGCATCTACGCCGCGTTCAAGTTCTTCCTCTACACCTTCCTCGGCTCGGTGCTGATGCTGGTCGCGATGATCGCGATGTATGTGGATGCGGGCACCACCGACATCCCGACATTGCTGCAACACCAGTTCAGCACCGAGACGATCAGTCTTGCCGGCTGGCAGATCATCGGGGGCATGCAGTCGCTGCTGTTCCTGGCTTTCTTCGCCAGTTTCGCGGTCAAGATGCCGATGTGGCCGGTGCATACCTGGCTGCCCGATGCGCATGTGCAGGCGCCGACGGCGGGGTCGGTGATCCTGGCGGCGGTGCTGTTGAAGATGGGCGGCTACGGCTTCCTGCGCTTCTCGCTGCCGATGTTCCCGGTGGCCTCTGACATCTTCGCGCCGCTGGTGCTGTGGCTGTCGGCCATCGCGATCGTCTACACCTCGCTGGTGGCACTCATGCAGGACGACATGAAGAAGCTGATCGCCTATTCCTCGGTCGCGCATATGGGCTTTGTCACCATGGGCATCTTTGCGGCGAACCAGCAGGGGCTGGATGGCGCGATCTTCCAGATGATCAGCCACGGCTTCATCTCGGGCGCGCTGTTCCTCGCGGTGGGGGTGATCTATGACCGGATGCACACGCGCGAAATCGTTGCCTATGGCGGGCTGATCAACCGGATGCCGGTTTATGCGGCGATCTTCCTTCTGTTCACCATGGCCAATGTCGGCCTGCCGGGCACATCGGGTTTCGTGGGTGAGTTCCTGACCTTCCTTGGCGTCTATCAGGTCAACACCTGGGTCGCCTTCTTCGCGGCGACGGGGGTGATCCTGTCAGCGGGCTATGCGCTGTGGCTGTTCCGCCGTGTGGTGATGGGCGAGCTGATCAAGGAATCGCTGAAATCCATCAAGGACATGGACCGCCGCGAAAAGACGCTGATGGCGCCGCTCATTGTCATGACGCTGCTTCTGGGCGTCTACCCTTCGCTTGTCACCGATATCATCGGCCCCTCGGTCGCGGCCCTTGTGGATGGGCACGACGTCGCGCTGCAGGCCCATGAGGCCGCGTCGCAGATGGCACAGAACTGAAAGGTCCCGCGATGATCCCTGCAGATCTCTCCACGGCCCTGCCCGAGATTGTCCTTGCCCTCTTTGCCATGGCGGCGCTGATGGTGGGCGTCTTCGGGTCCAAGGACAAGATGGCCGAGCCGATCCTTTATGCCACGGCGGCGCTGATGGTGCTGCTGGGGCTCTATGTCGGCTCGCGCGGGCTTGGGGGGGTGACGGCCTTCAACGGCATGTATATCGCCGACCCCTTCGCGCATTTCTCGAAGATGATCATCCTTTTCTCGGCGGCGGTGGTGATGGTCATGGGCCAGGGCTACATGGCGGCGCGGGGGCTTCTGAAGTTCGAATACCCCATCCTGATCGCGCTGTCGGTCGTGGGGATGATGCTGATGGTCTCCTCGGGCGACCTGATCACGCTCTATATGGGGCTCGAGCTGCAATCGCTGGCGCTTTATGTCGTCGCCACCATGAACCGCGACTCCGAGCGCTCGACCGAGGCGGGGCTGAAATATTTCATCCTCGGCGCGCTGGCCTCGGGCCTGCTGCTTTATGGCGCGTCGCTCACCTATGGCTACGCCGGCACGACGCTGTTTGCGGGCATCATCTCGACCATCTCGGAAGACGGCATGTCTGTCGGGCTGCTGATGGGGCTTGCCTTCATGCTGGCGGGGCTGGCCTTCAAGGTCTCGGCGGTGCCCTTCCACATGTGGACGCCCGATGTCTATGAAGGCGCGCCCACCCCCGTCACGGCCTTCTTCGCCACCGCGCCCAAGGTCGCCGCCATGGCGCTGATCGCGCGGCTGGTGCATGAAGCCTTCGGCGTGGTGCCCGGCGACTGGACGCAGATCATCGCCTTCCTGGCCGTCGCGTCGATGTTCCTGGGCGCCATCGCGGCCATCGGGCAGCGCGACATCAAGCGGCTGATGGCCTATTCCTCGATCACGCATATGGGGTTTGCGCTGGTCGGGCTGGCCGCAGGCACGGCGCAGGGCGTGCAGGCGATGCTGGTCTACATGGCGATCTATGTGACGATGAATATCGGCGTCTTCGCCTTCATCCTCACCATGTCGCGCGATGGCCGCGCGGTGGCCGAGATCGACAGCCTGCGCCAGTATTCCAAGGTGGAACCCACGCGCGCGCTCGCCCTACTGGTGCTGATGTTCAGCCTTGCGGGCGTGCCGCCGCTGGTGGGCTTCTTCGGCAAGTTCTATGTCCTCTGGGCCGCAGTCGAGGCAGGCATGGCCTGGCTTGCGGTGGCGGGGGTCGTCGCCTCGGTCATCGGGGCGTTCTACTACCTGCGCATCGTCTATTACATGTATTTCGGGGATGAGGTCGAACCGCTCGACCGCGTGCGCGCGCCAGTCGAGGCGACGCTTCTGATCGTGGCGGCGGCGGTCATGGTGCTGGGGGTGATCAACCTCTTCGGCATCGAGGGGCTGGCCGCGCTTGCCGCCGACGCGCTTGTCAACTGAGTGGCCCGCGGGCACGGGCCGCATCGTTCTGCCCGAGATCGACAGCACCAATGCCGAGGCCGCGCGCCGGGCGCGGGAGGCGACTGGTCCGGCTTGGATCCTCGCGCTGCGCCAGACGCAGGGGCGCGGGCGGCGCGGGCGCGTCTGGCACGACCCGGCTGGCAATTTCGCTGCGACTTATCTCAGCCGCCCCGAGGGGCCGCGGGCGCAGGTGGCGCTGCACTCCTTCGTCGCCGCGTTGGCGCTGCACGAGGCGTTGGTCGCCGCCACTGGCCGCGCCGAGCCCTTTGCGCTGAAATGGCCCAATGACGTGCTGCTGAATGGCGGCAAGCTGGCGGGGATATTGCTGGAGGGGTTGGGCGACGGGCATCTGGCCATCGGCATCGGGGTAAACCTGCGTCACGCGCCCGAGGGCGAGGCGGGCGCCGTGAGCCTGATGTCCGAGACCGGCTGCGCCATCGCGCCGGAGGCGTTTCTCGACCTTCTTGCCCCGGCCCATGCGCGCTGGACGGCGCTCCTTGCCCGGCAGGGCTTCGCGCCCATCCGGGCGGCATGGCTCGCCCGCGCGGCGCGGCTGGGCGAGACGA
The DNA here is from genome assembly GCA_003564655.1 of Paracoccaceae bacterium. Classification (GTDB taxonomy): domain Bacteria; phylum Pseudomonadota; class Alphaproteobacteria; order Rhodobacterales; family Rhodobacteraceae; genus Roseinatronobacter. The sequence goes on along the minus strand of PXES01000218.1, from coordinate 5,036 downwards.
TCACCGCGCGCATGATGCAGCGCGCCGAGACGGGTATCTTCGAGGGCATCGACCCGACCGGCGCGCTTCTGTTGCGCACGCCGCAGGGGCGCATGGCGCTTGCGGCGGCGGATGTGTATTTTGCGGCAAGGTGACAGGGCAGGGGGGCGGGGGCGATGCTGCTGACCATCGATTGCGGCAACACCAACACGGTGTTCTGTGTCTGGGACGGGGCGCAGGCGGTCGGGACCTGGCGCACCTCGACCGAGGCGACGCGCACGGCGGACCAGTATTTCGTCTGGTTGTCGAGCCTGATGAACCTGACCGGCATCTATGCCGATATCACCGATGTCATCATCGCCGCGACCGTGCCGCGGGTGGTGTTCAATCTGCGCGTGCTGTGCGACCGCTATTTCGGCACGCGCCCGCTGGTGGTCGGCAAGCCCGACTGCCTGTTGCCCACGCCGCCGCGGGTCGAAGCAGCTGTCCGCCCCGGCCCCGACCGGCTGGCCAATGCCGCCGGCGCCTTTGACCGCCATGGCGGCGATGTGGTGGTGGTCGATTTCGGCACCGCGACGAATTTCGACGTGGTGGCTGTCGATGGCGCCTATGTGGGGGGCGTGATCGCGCCGGGCGTGAACCTGTCGCTCGAGGCGCTGCACCAGGGTGCCGCCGCGCTGCCGCATGTCGATGTGACGCGGCCCGAGAAGGTCATTGGCACCAATACGGTCGAGTGCATCCAGTCGGGCGTGTTCTGGGGCTATGCCGGGCTGATCGAGGGGATCACCACGCGCATCAAGCGCGAATATGGCCGCCCCATGACAGTGATCGGCACGGGCGGGCTCGCGCCGCTGTTCGCGCAGGTCGACAACCTGTTTGACAGGGTCGAGGACGATCTGACATTGCATGGCCTTCGCGTCATTCACCACTATAACCGGACAAACGGCATCAGGGAGCACGCATGAGCAAGGACCGGCTGATCTACATCCCCCTCGGGGGCGCGGGCGAGGTGGGCATGAACGCCTATGTCTTCGGCTATGGGACCAAGGGGCGCGAACGGCTGATCCTCGTCGATCTGGGCGTCACCTTCGGCGAGATGAGCGGCACGCCCGGGGTGGACCTGATCCTGCCCGACCTGCGCTGGCTGGAGGAACGCCGCGACCGGCTGGAGGCGATCCTGATCACCCATGCGCATGAGGACCATGTCGGCGCGCTGGGGCTGATGTGGGAGCGGTTGCAGGCGCCGGGCTATGCGCGCGACTTCACCGCCCGCATCGCGCGGCTGAAGATGCAGGAGGCCGGGCACGAGCCGGGCCGCGTGATCACCGTGGGCAAGGTGCCCGAGGCGCTGGATCTCGGCCCCTTCCGGGGGCAGTTCTTTCCCGTCGCCCACTCGCTGCCCGAGGCGTCGGGGCTGATCATCGATACCGATGCGGGCCGGATCGTGCATACCGGCGATTTCAAGACCGACCTCCCCCCCACGCTGGGCGAGCCGCATGACCCCGAGATGCTGGCCGAGCTGGGCCGCACTGGCGTAAAGGCGCTGCTTTGAGACAGCACCAATGTCATGAACCCCGATCCGGGCCGGTCCGAGGCGACGCTGATCGAGCCGCTGACCGAGTTGATGCGCGAGGCCAGGGGCATGGTCGTGGCCACGACCTTCGCCTCGAACGTGGCACGGCTGAAGACGCTGGCCGAGGCCGCGCATGCGGCGGGGCGGTCGGTCTGCCTGATGGGCCGGGCGATGCTGCGCATGACGCAAGTGTCGCGCGATGCGGGCATCCTGACCGATTTCCCGCCCACGGTCAGCCCGGAAGAGGCCAAGGACCTCCCGCGCGAAAACCTTGCGCTGATCGTCACCGGCAGCCAGGGCGAGCGGCGTGCGGCCTCGGCGCAGCTGGCGCGGGGCAGCTATATGGGCCTCGAGATGAAGGAGGGCGACACCTTCCTGTTTTCGTCCATGACCATCCCCGGCAATGAGCGCGAGGTCGGCCGCGTGGTGAACGGGCTGTCCGAGATGGGGGTGGATGTGCTCGACAATGCCGGGCGGCGCTACCATGTCTCGGGCCACGCCAACCGCCCCGATCTCGAGGCGATGCACGAGCTGATCGCGGCCGACATTGTGATCCCGATGCATGGCGAACACAGGATGCTGCGCGAGCACGCGAAACTCGCCATCGCGGCGGGGCGGCGGTCGGCGGTGGTGCCCAATGGCTCGGTCTGTGACCTGACGGGGGATGCGCCCGCGCTGGTGGACGAGGTGCCAGTGGGCCGCATCTATCTTGATGGCAGCCAGTTGATCGGCGCGATGGACGGGGTGGTGCGCGACCGGCTGCGCATGGCGATGGGCGGGCATGTCTTCGTCACCCTGATCCTCGACGAGGAGAACGAGTCGCTGGGCGCCCCCTGGGCCGAGATCGCCGGGCTGCGCGCGGAGGCGCGCGGCGGCAAGGCGCTGAACGAGGGGATCGAGGCCGAGCTGGAAGAGTTCGTCGCGCGCGCCGGGCACAAGGTGCTGGCCGATGACGACCGTCTGAATGACGGGCTGCGCCGCGTGGTGCGTCAGGTGGTGATGGAAGAGCTGGGCAAGCGCCCCGAGGTGACGGTGGTGGTCAGCCGGTTGCTGGGCGAGTAAGAGCGCCCGCAAGCGGAGCCCACCCACCCGCCCATGCCCCGCTTGCGGGCGCTGGCCCCCGTGCCGGGGGCCGGGGCGTTGCTGCGGCTGAGGGGCCCTATTCGCGGGTGATGAATTGCAGGATTTCGCGCGTCTCGCCCTCTTGCAGCACCAGTTCCCAGCGGCCGGGGCGAGTCAACTGCCCGCTGCCCGACCACGCGCCCGCGCTGTCGGTGCCAGTGTCGAGCGGGATCGGATTGCCGCCCGAGGGACGCAGCGCCACCTCGGGGCTCTGGCCGTCGGCATGTTCCACGGTCAGATCCACGCGGTAGCTGCCGTCGATGGCCACCGCGGTGCGGATCTGCGGGTCGATTTCGACCGTGTGCAGCAGCAGCGTCTGGTTGGCGCCGACGATGGGCAGCGGCTCGCGCACGAAAAAGGTGACCGAGGCCATCAGCAGGATGAAGGCCAGGATCAGGCCAAGCAGTGTCAGGGCGATGATGCGGGTGGGCATGGGTGTCCCTCGCGAGCCGGAGTGTGCCATTCCGGGTAACTGCCATGACCGGGGCGGAGGGGCAAGGCGCCCGACGCGACCCTGCGGCATCGCGGCACGCAGGCCCCCGCGGGACGCATGACGACAGAGGGTGCAGCGCGCTCAGCCCTGCGCTGCATCCAGGACGGCGCGTACTTTGGAGGCGAGTTCCTTCTGCCGGTAGGGTTTGCCCAGGAACGCGATCCCGGGGTCCAGCCGACCGTTATGCACGATGGCGTTTTCAGTATAGCCCGAGGTGAACAGAACCGGCAGATCGGGACGCAACTCGCGCGCCGCCGCCGCCAACTCGCCGCCATGCATGCCGCCGGGCATGATCACATCGGTCAGCAGCAGGTCGATCTTGACGGGCTGTTCGATGATCCGCAGCGCCTCGCGGGCATTGGCCGCTGCGCGCACCTCGTAGCCGAGGCTGAGAAGCTGCTTGCACAGGCTGTCGCGCACCAGTTCCTCATCCTCGACCACCAGGATCTGCTCGGCACCGCGCGCGGCCTCGCTGCCGTTCGACGGGGCTTCTGCCTCGGGTGCCTTTGCATACACGCGCGGGAAATACATTTTGACCGCCGTGCCTTCGCCAGGCTCGGAATAGATCTTCACATGCCCGCCGGATTGCTTGACGAAGCCGAACACCATGCTCAGGCCAAGACCGCTGCCCTTGCCCCCCTCCTTGGTGGTGAAGAACGGCTCGAAGGCGCGAGTGATCGTCTCTGCCGTCATGCCGTGCCCGGTATCGGTGACCGTCAGCAGCACATACTGCCCCGGCGTTACATCGACATGGCTTGCAGCATAATCGTCGTCCAGCCAGCTATTCGCTGTCTCCATCGTCAGCTTGCCGCCATCGGGCATCGCATCGCGCGCATTCACGGCAAGGTTCAGCAGCGCCACCTCGAGCTGTCCGGGGTCGATCTCGGTCCGCCACAGCCCCGCGGCGCGGATGATCTCGATATCGATACTCTCGGGCAGGGTGCGGCGGATGAGCGTTTCGGACGCGGCGAGACGATCATTGAGCGCCAGCACCTGCGGCTCGAGCGGCTTGCGCCGTGCAAAGGCCAGCAGCCGGTCGGTCAGTTCGGCACCGCGCTCGGCGGCGCGGACCGTGACATCGGCCATCAGTCGGGCCTGCTGATCCTCGGACAGATGGTCGAGCAGCAGTTCGGCATTGCCCAGGATCACCGTCAGGATGTTGTTGAAGTCATGCGCGACGCCACCGGTGATCTGCCCCACCGCCTCGAGCCGCTGTGCCTGCTGGCGGCGCTCTTCCGCGGCCCGTTGCTCGCTGATATTCGCCAGGCTGCCCAGCATCCGCACGGGCTTGCCGGAATCGTCGCGGAAGATGATCCCGGAATCCAGAACCAGCGCCCAGGAACCATCGCCCAGCCGGAACCGGTATTCCTGGGTGAAGCTGTTTGCGCCGCGCTCCATTGCGTCGTCTTCGAGCTTCAGGATCCGCTCCAGGTCTTCGGGATGAACAAGATCGCGCCAGCCGGCAGTTGTCCATTTCTCGGGTTCGCGCACGTGGCCGAAAATCTCGGTCAGACCAGGGCTCCACCACAGCTTTCCGGTCAGCAGGTCCAGATCCCAGATCGCGTCGCTTGTCAGGGCCGCCACCAGCCGGAAGCGCTCTTCGCTGATCCGGCGGTCCTGCTCGGCCTGCTTGCGGCCGGTGATGTCGCGCTGGATCGACACGAAGCTTGTGATCTGCCCCGAATCGTCACGGACCGGGGTGATCATAAGCTCCAGGCAGTAGGGCTCGCCGTCCTTGCGGTAGTTGATCAGCTCGCTCCGCACGGGTTCGCCCACCACAAGCGCCGCGCGGATACGGTCCAGCTCGGCGCGGCTGGTCTCCGGGCCCTGGAACATGCGCGGGGTTTGGCCAAGGACCTCTTCCCGGCT
>PXES01000032.1 GCA_003564655.1 Paracoccaceae bacterium | reverse complement strand
CGGGCAGGCCGCTTGGCACCGCGGCAGGGGTGCCCATTCGGCCCGCCATCGCCGCCTCATCAGTCAGGAGGTCGAGGAAACTCCGCAGGAACCCGATCTCGTCGGACGCGAGGACAACCAACGGACGCTCGAGCATGACACGCCCGGCGGCGGTGCGCACTGACTCGAGCGCCTCGGTCACGGCGCGGCCATGACCGTCGCTGCGCGCGCGTGCGAGATAGCCATCAAGCCCCGCCACCGGGTCGAGGTGATGCACCAGAAAGGCCTCCAGATCCGAAAACGCCCCGTCATGACCCCACGCCCCGGCCCGCGCCACATTCCGAAGCATCGGCGTGCGGACGGCATGCGCATCGGCTGTGGCACCGGTCACTGCCGCACGCCCGTCGGTGGGGGCGGTTGCCGGGTCACGCGGGGGCTGTCCCATGGCATGGAATTTCTGGTCACTCAGCAATGGCCCGGAATGGCAGGTCGCACAGGCGGCCTTGCCGAAGAACAGGCGCATCCCCTCGCCCGCTGCCGGAGAGAGCGCGGCCTCTTCGCGCAGGTAGCGGTCAAAAGGCGTGTCGATGGCGCGGAACTCTGCCTCGATGAAGGCCGCCAGCGCGGCGCCGATCTCGTGGATCCTGACAGGGCCGACGGCGTCCCGCTGCGTCTCGAAGCCCAGCGCATAGGCCGGGATCGCGTCGATGCGCGCGCTGATCCGTGACCACAGCTCCGCGATGCCTGCCGCGTCGGCGCGTGCATCGGCTGGTGTGTTGCTGCCCACCGGGCCAGCCATCTTCCTCGGCGCGGACATCGCCTTGGCGGCCAGAAGCGAAACCGGCGCGCTGTCGGGGGGCACGTCATGCGGGGTCCGAAACACCCCGTCATCATCCGCCCCCACCGCATAGCGCCCGTCACGCGTCAGCACGCGCAACTCATGCGCGCCAAGGTTCCACAGCGGCCGCGCCGTGTGCCCCATGTCGACATCCGCCATCCCCGGCAGGTGGCAACTCGCACAGGACATGTCGCGATTGCCCGACAGGACCGGATCGAAGAACAGCAGATGGCCCAGCCGCGCCAGGCCCTCATCGACCTCGCGGAAATCCTGCGGGCCCAGCGGCGCGGGCAGGGCGAAATCGGGCAGGGCGGGACGCGGGCGCGCCATGGGGCGCAATGACCGGCGCGGCGGACCGGCCGGGCGCAGCGCGGCCGCTGTTGCAGCGGGGCGCGCGGGCGGCGCGGGGGCCGCGTCTTCGGGCGGGACGACAGCGGTGCTGGCCGCCGTTTCGGGGTCGATCCGCTCTATTGTGCGCGGCGGCATGAAAGGGGGTGTACTGGCCGCGCTTCCGAACATCTGCTCCATCAGCGCACTCGCGCGCGGGTCTCCACCCTGCTCGAGCCGCCGCAGGATCGAGAAGGCGCGCTGAAACTCGCCGCGCTCCATCGCGGCGATGCCGTCATTCAGGCTCTGGGCCTGCACCCCGCCCCATCCTGCGAAAAGCACAAGCGACAGCACAAGAGCGACCCTGCGTTGAAGCTCGAACCTCCGCATGCCGCGCTCTCCCAACTTGCTGTCATCAAGTTTTCGCGCAAAGCTTATCGCCACCCGTGTTACGGCCAAAGCAATTTCTATATAATGACTGTGCAGCGCCTTGCGCCATAATCTCGCCACCGCTGCGCGATAGACGCGGGCGCACACTGCAACTGCATACCGGAGGAGCGAGGCGTGACCCCTGCGCACCCCACGCCAATGGTTTTCAGGCAACGCGAGACCCGCATCGCGATAACGCCCCTCGATGAGGCGGCGCTCATGGCGGACTTGCGCGCGCGTCTGGGGCTCCGCGCGGGCTTTGCGCTGGCGACCCTCAATCTTGATCATCTGGTCAAGCTGCGCAGTGATGCGGGGTTTCGGGCGGCTTATGCGCAGCACGACATCGTGGTCGCCGACGGCAACCCCGTCGTCTGGCTGTCGCGCCTCGCCGGGCGCCCCGTCGCGCTGATCCCCGGCGCAGACCTGGTCGAGCCACTGGCGGCGCTGGCCGCGGAACTGCGCGTGCCTGTCGCGCTGATCGGAAGCCGTGCCGACGTGCTCGACGCCGCGGCCGAACGGCTGCGCGCCACCGCGCCGGGGCTAAGGATCGCGCTGTGTCATGCCCCGCCAATGGGCTTTGACCCCGCAAGCCCCGAGGCGGACCGGCTGCTTGCCCGGGTCGCGGGCGCGGGCATCGGACTGTGCCTTGTGGCGCTGGGCGCGCCGCGACAGGAAGTCTTCGCGGCACGCGGACTTGCGCGCGTGCCGGGCTGCGGTTTCGTGTCGATCGGTGCGGGGCTCGACTTTCTGGGCGGCGCACAGCGGCGGGCGCCCTGGCTGGTGCGGCGCCTGGCGCTGGAATGGGTGTGGCGTATGCTCTCTGACCCGCGTCGGCTTGCGCTGCGCTATCTGCGATGCGCGCTGATCCTGCCCGCCGAGGCGCGGGCCGCCTGGCGGTTGCGCCACGCGAACCGGCACTAGCACGGGCCATCACGCGGAATTCAGCATGCCCTCTAAAACGCTGGATGCAATTTCCTCACAAACGTCACATTGTCTGCGGATGTTGAGAGCGATGCGAACAGCCATTTTTCGACGCAAGCGCCTGTGGATCGGCGGTGCGCTGGCCGGGGTGGTGGCGCTGGGCGGCGGGCTTTGGCACATGCAGCGCCCCGCCCCGTCCCTGTCGCCCGACGAACGGGCAGCGCATTACCGGACCCCGCTTGATCCGCCGGGGCGCGGCATGGCGGTATTTCACCTTGGGCATTCTCTGGTCGGCCCCAACATGCCGGGTTTCGTGCAACAACTGGCCGAGGCCGCCGGGCTGGAGGGGGCGCGCTACAACAGCCAGCTCGGCTGGGGCACCTCGCTGCAAACCCACTGGCAGACCGCGGACCCACGCAGCGAAATGGCCGAGATGAACACTCATCCCGGCTTTGCGCCGGCGCGCGAGGCGCTCGAATCAGGTCAGTTCGACGCGCTGGTCATGACCGAGATGGTGGACCTCAACGACGCGATTCGCTGGTTTGATTCGGGGCAGTATGCCGCGCGCTGGGCCGCCCTCGCCCGTGCCCATGTTCCGGGCATGCGGGTCTATCTCTACGAGACATGGCACGACATCGACATCGCCGAGGGCTGGCTTGCGCGGCTCGACGCCGATCTCGACGCGCTTTGGGAAGGGACGATCCTGGCCGAGGCGATGGCGCAGCCGGATGTTGGCACCATCCACGTCATTCCGGTAGGGCAGGCATTGGCAACGCTGGTGCGCTCGCTCGAGTCGGGCAATGGTCTGAACGGCATGAAGACCCGCCATACGCTGTTCGCCCAAGGCGAAGATGGCGCGCGCGACACGATCCACCTGAACGACAAGGGCATGTATCTGGTGGCGCTGGTGCATCTGGCGACGCTTTATCACATCGACCCGCGCGGCCTGCCGCGCCAGTTGCAACGCGCTGATGGCTCGGACGCCGAGGCCCCGTCGCCGGATCTCGCGCGGCTTATGCAGGACATCGCGTGGGAAACCGTGCGCGCGCTGCCATCCACCGGGGTCGTCCCCGACACAGCCTATCGCGGAGGCTGACATGCTGCTGCGCGCCGCTGTGCTGTCGCTCGGTCTTGCCAGTGCGGGCGCGCAGGCCGAGGCGCCGCTGCACTCTCCGGCCGCGTCCGGGGCAGCGCCATGGCTGGGCATGAACCTGACCTCGCTGCGCGACTACCAGCCGCAGCGCCCGGTCATCGACGTGATGAAGAACGCCCGTGACTGGTTCGGTATTCTACCGGGGCAATTCAGCGGCGTCACCGGGGACGAACTGCGCGCGAAGGGGGTTTTCAACGCGCAGGGCTGGCCGGTTCGCGTGCCCGACGGGCTGGAAGGTATCTCGACCGTGATGCTGGTCGACATGCCCGAGCAGGCGACGGGACTCGCCGGGAATTACCGGCTTCGCCATGCGGGCAGCGGTCGGCTGCAGATTCACGGCCGCATCGACGGGCAGCGGCGTCGCGGGCGCGGCGAGATCTGGTTTGCCTACACGCCCGGCCCCGGGGTGGTGCAGGTCACCATCCGCCAGACCGACCCGGATGATCCGATCCGTGACATCGAGATCGTGCATGAACGCCACATCGACGCGTATGAGGACGGAGCGATCTTCAACCCCGACTGGCTGGCCCGGATCGAGGGGCTTGCGGTGATGCGGTTCATGGATTTCATGGACACCAATTTCTCGACCCTGCGTCACTGGCAGGACCGCCCGCGCCCGAGCGATCCGGTCTGGACGCGCAAGGGGGTGCCCCTGGAGGGGCTCATCCGGTTGGCCAACAAGACCGGAATCGAACCCTGGTTCACCATCCCGCACAAGGCTGATGACGAGTTCATGACCCGCATGGCGGAAATGATCCGCGACACGCTCGACCCCGATTTGCGCGCCTGGATCGAGTTCTCGAACGAGACATGGAACTGGATATTCAGCCAGGCGCATCATGCGGGCGAGGCGGCTGAGGCGCGTTGGGGAGATTCCAGCCTGTGGCAGGAATGGAACGCGATGCGCGCCGCGCAGATGGTGCAGATCTTCGATGAGGTGTTCGCCGGAGAGGGTGAGCGGCTGCACCGCGTCCTGTCCACCCAGACAAACTGGAAAGGGCTCGAGCAGCAGCTCGAGGCGCGTCACTGGCAGGCCGAGGACCCTGCCAACCCCGCCCCGCCGACGCTGTTCGACGCCTATGGCATCACCGGATATTTCAGCGCCAATCTGGGGCTCGAGCCAAAGGCGGAACAGACCCTGCAATGGCTGGAGAACGCGCGCGCCGAGGCCGCCCAGACAGCCGAGGCGCGGGGGCTGTCGGGCGAGGAACAGGCCGCATTCATCCGCGACGAGAGCCACGCCACGCTGATCCCGAAACTGATCGAGGAGTTGCGCGACGGGCGCCACAGCGGCGACAGGACGGCCACGCTGGCGCATCTTCTCGACGTCGCACTGCCCTATCATCAAGAAGTCGCCGCGCGTTGGGGTCTCGAGGTTGTCGCCTATGAGGCGGGCACGCATCTGGTGGGGGTCGGCCCGATGATGGACGATGCGCGGCTGACCGATCTGTTCATTGCGACGAATTTCTCGGAGGGCATGGCGGCACTCTACACCGAGTTGCTGGAAGGTTGGCACGCTGCAGGCGCCGACGTGTTCGCGCATTTCGCCGATATTTCCAGCCCCGGCGCGCATGGAAGCTGGGGCGCGCTGCGCCATCTTGACGATCACAACCCCCGCTGGCAGGCGCTTGTCGGTTTCAACCCGGAAGAGGCAGCGCCATGATCCCGGTCTTCTCGGTTCTGATCCCGGCGCGAAACGAGGCGCGCCATATCGGACCTTGCCTGAATGCCCTGCTGGCCTCGGACCCGGTTCCGGGGGTGGCGGTCGAGGTGATCGTGATCGCCAATGGCTGCACTGACGACACCGTGGCGCGGGCGCGGCGCTTCGCCCCCATCGCCGAGCAACGGGGCTGGCTGCTGAAGGTGATCGACCGCGCGCAGGGCAGCAAGCCCGGTGCGCTCGATGCGGGCGAACGTATTGCCAGGGGCGTGCTGCGCGCTTATCTCGATGCCGATGTGACGGTCAGCCCGGATCTGCTGCCCGCGCTGGTCACCGCGCTCGACACGCCAGCGGCCCGCTATGCCAGCGGCACGCCTCAGATCGCCCCGCCCGAAAGCCTGTTCACGCGGCTTTATGCGCGGATGTGGCAGCGTGTTCCCTTCCTGCGCGAGGCCGCGCCCGGTTTCGGGCTCTATGCTGTCAACGCCTCGGGACGGGCACGCTGGCAGGAATTTCCCGATATCATCGCGGATGACATATTCGTGCGGCTGCAGTTTCGCCCCGACGAACGGGTGCAGGTCGCGGCCGCGTATCGCTGGCCGCTGGTCGAGGGGTTCGGCAATCTGGTGCGCGTCCGGCGGCGGCAGGACCGCGGCGTGGCGCAGATCCGCGCGCGCTACCCGCAGTTGATGGCGAATGACCAAACACCCCGCGCGCCGCTGATGGCGCTGATGCGCGCCGACCCGCTGGGTTTTGCCGCCTATGCGGCTGTGGCGCTTGCCGTGCGGCTGGGTCGCCCGCACGACCGCGATGCATGGGTCCGCGGGCGCTGAGGGCCTTCTTCGCGCGCCGATGCAGCTGCCCGGCCAATTGGCCGCAGTCAGCCCGCCTCGCACTGCCGCGCGGTCCGGGTTAGGAAGGCGCGAGGCAAGTGAAGGCAGGGCACCATGACGGCGGCGCAAGAACTGGTTCTGGTCGGGGGTGGCCATACACATGCGCTGGTCCTCGAAGGCTGGGCGCGCGACAGGCTGCCGGGGGTGGCGCTGACCCTTGTGACACCCGAGCCGACAGCCCCCTATACCGGCATGCTGCCGGGCTTCATCGCCGGGCATTACCCGCGCGACACGCTGGAGATCGACCTCGCGCATCTGTGCGAACGCGCCGGCGCGCGACTGCTGCGCGCCCGGGTCACGGGGCTCGACCGCGCCGCGCGCAGGCTGCACCTATCGGACGGCACGGCGCTGCCCTATGACATCGCCGCGCTTGATGTCGGCATCACCTCGGACCTGCCGCAGTTGCCCGGCTACACGGAACATGCCGTCTCGGCCAAACCGCTGGGCAACTATGCCCGACGATGGGAGGCATGGCGCGCCCATGTCGCAGCCGGGGCCGTGTCCCCGCGCATCGCCGTGATCGGCGGGGGTGTCGCGGGGGTGGAACTCGCACTCGCCATGGCCCACCGGCTGCGCGACCTGGGCGCCGAGATCACCGTGATCGAGGCGCAGCGGATGCTACCCAATATCGGGGCGCGCGCCCGCAAGCGGCTGCTTGCCCATCTCGATCATGCGAGGGTGCGCTGTCTCGAACAGGCCGAGGTGACGGAGATCTCGCCCGACGGCGTGAGCTTGCAGGACGGCACGCAGATCGCCGCGAGCCTCGTCCTCGGAGCCGCCGGATCACGCCCGCAGGACTGGCTGCGCGACACGGGACTGCACCTGACGGACGGCTTCGTCACTGTCGGCCCGACCCTGCAAGCCGTGCAGGACGCGGCCATCTTCGCAGTCGGGGATTGCGCCCATATGGCCCATGCCCCGCGCCCCAAGGCGGGCGTCTATGCCGTGCGCCAGGCCCCTGTCCTGCAAGCCAATCTGCGCGCGGCGCTCACGGGCGGCCCGATGCGCCGATACACGCCGCAGCGCGATTACCTGAAGCTCATCTCGCTGGGTGACCGCCGCGCTCTTGCCGACAAATGGGCGCTGCCGCTCGAGGGGCGCTGGCTGTGGTGGCTCAAGGACCGGATCGACGCGCGCTTCATGGCGCAATTCCGCGCCTGACCCGCGCGCGCCTGACCATGCTTGATCTCGCGGACAGCCCGTACCGTTGCGCCCGCGCCACCCGGGCGCGCGGACACTGCCCATGTGATCGCGCCTTGACGGTGCGCGCACAAAGAGCCCTCGGGTGCTGCGGGGTCGGTGGGTGGGCACTGCCCGAGGGCGCTTGCCGCCGATACCGAGCGGACAGGCAGCGCCGTATCAGTCCTGCGCGCGCAACGTTTGCGCGGGGCGCACCGCCAGCGGGCGCAGCGCAAAGGCCAGCCCGGCCAGCAGCGTCGCGATGATCCCGCCCAAGACGATGCCAATGGCCGAGACCGGCTCGAACTGATAGCTCGATTCCATCACGAAACGCATCACCCCCCAGGCCGCCAGCGCTGCCGCGCCCAGCGCCACCAGCCCGGCAGCCGCGCCCATCAGCGCCGCGCGCAGCGCGAAACTGGCGAGGATACGCTCGCGCGGGGCGCCCAGCGTCTTCATCACCGCAGCCTCGAACACCCGCGCACGCTCGCCCGCTGCAGCGGCCCCGATCAGCACCACAAAGCCCGTCAGCAGGGTTGCCAGCGCCGCGTAGCGCGTCGCCGTCGCCATGGTCGAGAGCGCCTCGGTCACGCGCTCGGCGGCCTCGCGAACGCGGATGGCGGTGATGTTGGGATAGGCGTTCGACAGATCGCGCAGGATCGCGCCCTCGGCGGCCTCGAGCGCGTAGACCGTGGCGATATGCGTGTGCGGTGCGGCGCGCAGCGGCTCGGGCGAGAGTGCCATCACGAAGCCGATCCCGCCGGTCGAGAAATCCACCTCGCGCAGATTGGCGATTTCGGCGGTGATGTCACGGCCGAGGATATTCACCGTCACGCTGTCGCCGACGCCAAGGCCCAGCTCGCCCGCCTGCTCGGCGCCGAAGCTGACCAGCGGCGGGCCGGAATAGTCCTCGGGCCCCCACTCGCCCTCGATCAGCGTTGTGCCCTCGGGCTTGGTAGCGGAATAGGTCACGCCCCGGTCGCCACGCAGCACCCAATGGCCGGACTGGGGGTGCTCCTCGGCGGGGATGCCGTTCAGCGCCGTGACCACCCCACGCAGCATCGGCGCGGTCTCGACCCGATCGACATCGTCATCGCGGTCCAACCGGTCGAGGAACCCCTCAAGCTGGTCGTTCTGGATATCGAGGAAGAAATAGCTCGGCGCGCGGTCCGGCAGATCAAGCGAGATGGCGCGTTGCAGGTTGCTGTCCACCTGCCCCACCGCCGCCAGCACGGTCAGCCCGAGGCCCAGCGACAGGATCACCGCAGTCGCCCCCTCGCGCGGGTTGCCGATGGCACCCATCGCCATGCGCAGCGCCGTGCGGCCGCGAAGGGCGCGCGCGCGTGCCAGCCGCCGGGCGAGTAACCGCACCAGCAACGCCGCGCCCGTCAGAACGGCAAGCGCGCCGATCACGCCCGCCGCCGTGGCATAGGCGAGTTGCGGCACTGCCGCGAACCACGCGGTCAGCAGCACCAGCAGCCCCACCAGCCCCAGCGTTGTGACCAGATAGGGCCAGCGCGGCCAGCGCGCCTTGACCTCGCCCATGCCGCGAAAGATGGCAGCGGCGCGCACCTCTTCGGTCCGGGCCAGCGGCCAGAGGGGGAAGATCAGCGCCGTCATCGCGCCATAGATCGCGGCCTCGACCAGCGCGCGGGGTTGCAATCCGACGACCAGATCGACCGGCACCTGATCGGCGACCAGCGGCGCCACGGCAAAAGGCACCACGGCACCGATGGCAAGCCCGAGCACAAGCCCCAGCGCGGTCAGAACGCCGATCTGCAGGAAATAAACAGCAAAGATGCTGCGATTGTCCGCCCCGATGGTCTTGAGCGTGGCGATCACCCGCGACTTGCTGTCCAGATATGTGCGCACGGCCGCCGACACCCCGACCCCGCCCACGGCAAGCCCGGCGATGCCAACAAGCACCAGAAAGGACGAGACGCGCTCGATCACATTGCGGATCTGCGGCGCGGCGTTGCGGCTGTCGCGCCAGCGCGCGCCCGCGCCCTCGAACGCCTGCGCCACCTGCGCGCGCGCGG
>PXES01000392.1 GCA_003564655.1 Paracoccaceae bacterium | reverse complement strand
GATGGCCTCGTTCAGCTCGACTTCGCCGGCATTGCCTGCCTGCAGATTGACAACGTCGAGTTTCATCTCACTCGTCTTCCTTCTTCTCGGCCTCGATCTCGGCCTCGGCCTCTTTCAGCGCGGCCTCCTGCTCGGCGGCCTCGGCCTCGAGCTGAGCCTGACGGGCTGCCTCTTCCTCGGCGGCAGCCGCTGCGGCGGCTTCCTCGGCGGCCTTGCGGGCGGCCTCGGCGGCGGATTTCAGCGCCGCGGGCAGGATCGCGTTCTCGGGGAAGGGCTTCTTCACCGCGTCCTTGATCGTGACCCAGCCGCCTTTCGAGCCCGGGACCGCGCCCTTGACCATGATCAGGCCACGGTCACTGTCGGTGCGGACGACCTGCAGGTTCTGCGTGGTGACACGGGCAGCACCCATGTGACCGGCCATCTTCTTGCCCTTGAACACCTTGCCCGGGTCCTGGCACTGCCCGGTCGAGCCGTGCGAACGGTGGCTGATCGACACCCCGTGGCTGGCCCGCAGACCGCCGAAGTTGTGCCGCTTCATCGCACCGGCAAAGCCCTTGCCGATAGAGGTGCCCGCGATATCCACGAACTGGCCCTCGAAATAGTGGTCGGCGGTGATCTCCTCACCCACATCGATGAGGTTCTCGGGGCTCACGCGGAACTCGGCCAGCTTGCGCTTGGGCGCGACGCTGGCCTTGGCGAAATGGCCGCGCATGGGTGCTGCCACCCGCTTGGCCTTGGCCGTGCCGGCGCCAAGCTGGACGGCCGTGTAGCCATCCTTCTCGGCGGTGCGGGTCGAGACGACCTGCAGCCCGTCCAGTTGCAGGACGGTCACCGGCACCTGCCGCCCGTCCTCCATGAACAGCCGGGTCATGCCCAGCTTCTTGGCGATAACTCCAGAGCGCATTGATCTGGCTCCTTACACTTTGATCTCGACATCGACACCGGCGGCGAGGTCGAGCTTCATCAGCGCGTCCACGGTCTGCGGGGTCGGATCGACGATGTCGAGCAGACGTTTATGAGTGCGGATCTCCCACTGGTCGCGCGACTTCTTGTCGATGTGCGGACCGCGCAGAACCGTGAATTTCTCGATCTTGTTGGGCAGCGGGATGGGGCCGCGCACCTGTGCGCCCGTGCGCTTGGCCGTGTTGACGATTTCCTGCGTGCTGGCGTCCAGCACGCGGTAATCGAAGGCCTTGAGCCGGATGCGGATCGTCTGGGTTTGCATCTCTGATTTCCTTCGATGAGACAGGTGCGCGCCAGTGACGCGCACCCGACCGGGCTGTTACGCGATGATTTTCGACACCACACCGGCGCCGACAGTGCGGCCGCCTTCACGGATGGCGAAGCGCAGTTTCTCTTCCATCGCGATGGGTGCGATCAGCTCGACCGTGAATTTCAGGTTGTCGCCCGGCATCACCATCTCGGTGCCCTCGGGCAGTTGAACCGTACCGGTCACATCGGTCGTGCGGAAGTAGAATTGCGGGCGGTAGTTGGCGAAGAACGGCGTGTGGCGGCCACCCTCTTCCTTGGTCAGGATATAGGCCTCGGCCTCGAACTTGGTGTGCGGCGTCACCGATTTCGGCTTGCACAGCACCTGCCCACGCTCGACATCCTCGCGGCCGATACCACGCAGAAGTGCGCCGATATTGTCGCCCGCCTCGCCGCGATCCAAGAGCTTGCGGAACATTTCAACGCCCGTGCAGGTCGTCTTCTTGGTGTCGCGGATGCCCACGATCTCGATCTCGTCGCCCACATTGATGACGCCGCGCTCGACCCGGCCGGTGACAACCGTGCCGCGACCGGAAATCGAGAACACGTCTTCGATGGGCATCAGGAAGGGCTGGTCAACCGCACGCTCGGGCGTCGGGATATAGGTGTCGACAGCTTCCAGCAGCGCGCGGATCGAGTTCTCGCCGATCTCGTCGTCACGGCCCTCCATCGCGGCAAGAGCCGAGCCCTTGATGATCGGGATATCGTCGCCGGGATAGTCGTAAGAGGACAGAAGCTCGCGGATCTCCATCTCGACGAGTTCCAGCAGCTCCTCGTCATCCACCTGATCGACCTTGTTCATGTAGACGACCATGTAGGGGATGCCCACCTGACGGCCCAGCAGGATGTGCTCGCGCGTCTGGGGCATCGGGCCGTCGGCGGCGTTCACCACGAGGATCGCACCATCCATCTGCGCGGCACCGGTGATCATGTTCTTGACGTAGTCGGCGTGGCCGGGACAGTCGACATGCGCGTAGTGGCGGTTGTCGGTCTCATACTCGACATGCGCGGTCGAGATGGTGATGCCGCGCGCTTTTTCTTCCGGCGCGCCGTCGATCTGGTCATAGGCGCGGAAATCGCCGAAATACTTGGTGATCGCGGCGGTCAGCGTCGTCTTGCCATGGTCGACATGGCCAATCGTGCCGATGTTCACATGCGGTTTCGAGCGGTCAAACTTCTGCTTTGCCATCGTGGCTACTCCTCAGTCATTGGGGTGCGGTGGCCGGGCCACCCTACAGGTTGCGTGGTAGGGCGGGGCTGAGCCCCGCCGCACCGATCAGGCGTATTTCTTCTGGATCTCGTCCGAGACGTTCTGCGGCACGGGCTCGTAATGATCGAACTGCATGGTGAAGTTCGCCCGCCCCGAGGACATGGACCGCAGGGTGTTGATGTAGCCGAACATGTTGGCCAGCGGCACGAAGGCGTTGATGGCAATCGCATTGCCGCGCTGTTCCTGCCCGGTCACCTGTCCGCGCCGCGAGGTCAGGTCCCCGATGATCGACCCGGTGTATTCCTCGGGCGAGATCACCTCGACCTTCATCATCGGCTCCAGCAGCTTCGCACCGGCCTTCTTCAGTCCTTCGCGCATGGCCATCCGGGATGCGATCTCGAAGGCCAGAACCGACGAGTCGACATCGTGATACTTGCCGTCCAGCAGCGCCACCTTGAAATCGATCACCGGGAAACCGGCCAGCGGGCCGCTATCCATGACCGACTTGATGCCCTTCTCGACGCCCGGGACGTATTCCTTCGGAACCGTGCCGCCGACGATGCGGGACTCGAAGCTGTAGCCCTCGCCTGGCTCGGTCGGCATGATCTCGAGCTTGACCTCGGCGAACTGGCCCGACCCACCCGACTGCTTCTTGTGGGTGTAGGTATGCTCGATCTTGTGGCTGATCGTCTCACGATACGCCACCTGCGGCGCGCCGATATTCGCCTCGACCTTGAATTCGCGCTTCAGGCGGTCCACCAGAATGTCGAGGTGCAATTCGCCCATGCCCTTCATGATCGTCTGCCCCGACTCGATGTCGGTTTCGACGCGGAAGGAGGGGTCCTCGGCGGCCAGACGTGCCAGACCCTGGCTCATCTTCTCCTGGTCGTTCTTGGTCTTGGGCTCAACCGCGATCTCGATCACCGGCTCGGGGAAGGTCATGGTTTCCAGAACCACCGGGTGCTGCGGGTTGCACAGCGTGTCACCCGTGGTGGTTTCCTTCAGACCCGCCAGCGCGATGATGTCGCCCGCTGCCGCCCAATCGATTTCCTCGCGCGAGTTCGAGTGCATCATCATCATGCGGCCGACGCGCTCGCGCTTGCCCTTGGTCGAGTTCAGGATCTGGTCGCCCTTGGACATCACGCCCGAATAGATCCGCGTGAAAGTCAGCGAGCCGACAAAGGGGTCGTTCATGATCTTGAAGGCCAGCGCGGCAAACGGGTCGTCATCCTTGGCCGAGCGCGAAATGTTGCGGGTCTCGGTCTCGTCCTTGGGGTCGAAGCCCATATAGGCGGGCACGTCCAGCGGCCCCGGCAGATAGTCGATCACGGCGTTCAGCAGCGGCTGCACCCCCTTGTTCTTGAAGGCCGACCCGGTGCAGACCGGCACGAAATCCAGCGCCAGCGTGCCCTTGCGGATCAGGCGGCGCAGCGTGTCGGCATCGGGCTCGTTGCCTTCGAGATAGGCTTCCATGACATCGTCGTCCTGCTCGACGGCGATCTCGATCATGGTGTTGCGCCATTCCTCGGCCTGAGCCTTCAGCTCGTCGCGGATCGGCTGACGGGTCCAGGTCGCGCCCAGATCCTCGCCCTTCCAGGTCCCCTCTTCCATCTCGATCAGGTCGATGATGCCCTCGAGCTTGTCCTCGGCCCCGATGGGAAGCTGGACCGCCAGCGGAACGGCCCCGGTGCGGTCCTTGATCATCTTGACGCAGTTGAAGAAATCCGCGCCGATCTTGTCCATCTTGTTGACGAACACGATGCGCGGCACCTTGTAGCGGTCGGCCTGGCGCCAGACGGTTTCGGTCTGCGGCTCAACGCCCGCATTGCCGTCCAGCAGACAGATCGCGCCGTCAAGCACCGCCAGCGAGCGTTCCACCTCAATGGTGAAATCGACGTGGCCGGGCGTGTCGATGATGTTGAAGCGGTGCTTCTCGCCGATCGGCGTGGTGCCGTCGACGGTCTTTTCCCAGAAGGTCGTGGTCGCAGCCGAGGTGATGGTGATACCCCGCTCCTGCTCCTGCTCCATCCAGTCCATGGTGGCTGCACCATCATGAACTTCGCCGATCTTGTGCGACTTGCCGGTGTAGAACAGGATGCGCTCGGTCGTCGTGGTCTTGCCGGCGTCGATATGCGCCATGATCCCGAAATTCCGGTAGCGCGTCAGGGGGTATTCGCGTGCCATGATCTGTGTCCTCAGGCTTGCAGTATGTCTTACCAGCGGTAGTGGCTGAATGCCTTGTTGGCATCGGCCATCTTGTGGGTATCCTCGCGCTTCTTGACGGCGGAACCGCGCGAGTTCACCGCGTCGACCAGCTCACCGGCGAGACGCTCTTCCATGGTGTTCTCGTTGCGGGTGCGCGCGGCCTTGATCAGCCAGCGGATCGCCAGCGCCTCGCGGCGCGCGGGGCGCACCTCAACGGGCACCTGATAGGTGGCACCCCCCACGCGGCGCGAGCGAACTTCGACCGAGGGCTTGATGTTGTCGAGCGCCTCGTGGAATACCTCGATGGGGGCGCGCTTGAGACGGGTCTCGACCCGGTCCATCGCGTTGTAGACGATCGACTCGGCCACGGATTTCTTGCCGTCGATCATCAGGTTGTTCATGAATTTCGACAGCACCATGTCGCCGAACTTGGCGTCGGGCAGGATTTCGCGCTTTTCGGCAGCGTGACGGCGGGACATCTGGGACTCTCCTTACTTCGGACGCTTGGCGCCGTATTTCGAGCGGCGCTGCTTGCGGTCCTTGACCCCTTGCGTATCGAGCACACCGCGCAGGATGTGGTAGCGCACACCGGGAAGGTCCTTGACGCGGCCCCCGCGGATCAGCACGACCGAGTGTTCCTGCAGGTTGTGCTTCTCGCCGGGGATGTAGCTGATGACCTCGTACCCATTGGTCAGGCGCACCTTGGCAACCTTCCGCATGGCCGAGTTCGGCTTCTTCGGCGTGGTGGTATAGACGCGGGTGCACACGCCGCGCTTCTGGGGGCATTGCTCCAGATGCATCGACTTGGACCGCTTCACTTTCGGCTGCCGCGGCTTGCGGATCAGCTGCTGGATCGTTGGCATTCCGGTTCTTCCCGTTTCAACCCATGTTCATGGCGCGGCGCCGCGCCTCTCAAGCCCCGCGCGCCACCCGATTCGGCAGAACGCGAAAAACCGCTTGCGGCCCAATCCATGGGTCGCCGCGGTGGAATTCCAGAGGATCGGGGCATCGGGGCCCGGATCGTGACCACATCAAATCTGAGACCCCGACCATCCGGGCAACGCCCCGGTCAGGATTGCGCGGCGTATAGGGGGAGTCGCGAGGGATGTCAACACACGGCCCGGGTCCCTCTCATCCGGTCTGCACGGCCCGCGCCTGCTGTTGCAACTGTCGTTCGCGGTACAACGCGAACAGCCCCGTTGCCACCACGATGGCACTTCCGAGCAGCGTCAGCGCATCGGGCCATTCACCCAGAACGAACCAGCCCAGCACCAGCGCCGCGAGAAGGGCTGCATAGCGAAAGGGTGCGACAAAGGACAACTCGCCCCCCCGCATCGCCAGGATGATCAGGTAGTAGCCCAGACAGGCGAAGAGCACCGTCCCCGACAGCCACAACCACGCCACGGGCGAGGGCATCACCCACACCTCGAAGGCCGAACCCGCGACGCCGAACAGCATCCCCCCCAGCGCCGTGGTCAGCGCCACCAGCGAGGACGGCACCTGCACCGCCATCATCCGTGTCGAAAGGTCGCGCAGCGTCACCATCGCCACGCAGGCCAGCGCGTTCACTGACGCCATGTTG
Source organism: Paracoccaceae bacterium (assembly GCA_003564655.1). Classification (GTDB taxonomy): domain Bacteria; phylum Pseudomonadota; class Alphaproteobacteria; order Rhodobacterales; family Rhodobacteraceae; genus Roseinatronobacter. Next base: position 3,255 of record PXES01000392.1, on the reverse strand, counting down.
AACGCCGCCGTCCCCGGCTGCACGATCAGCATCACCCCCGCGAACCCCACAAGGATCGCCGACAACCGCCGCCAGCCCAGCGGCTCGCGCAGCACCAGATAGGCGGCCAGCGCCACAGCCAGCGGCACGAATTGCAGGATCGCCGTGACTGTCGCGAGCGGCATGTTGAACAGCGCATTGAAAAAGAAGAAGGCCGCCCCCGCCTCGGCGGCCGAGCGCACCAGCAGGAAATTGCGATCCGCCCGCGTCAGGTCCCTGAACGCGATGCGTGCGTGCCAGACCATCAGCCCGAAGATGATCGAGACCGCGATACCCCGCAGCACGAGGATCTGGAACATTCCCAACTCGCTGCCCAGGAGCTTCAGGAAGGTATCATTTGCGGCAAAAGCGCTCGAGCCACCCATCATGTAGAACGCGGCGCGAATGTTGTCGTTCTGCATGGCGCTCAGACCCTCAGCGCCAGAAGCTGGTCGCGGGTGAAGGGGAAATGCCGCGCCAACACCGCGTCGAGTTCCGCGTCCGTGTAGTCGATCCGCGTGCCGCTGACTGCGGCGGCCGAGTCGTTGTCGCGATGCACGGTACGGATGAAACGCGGGGTCAGTGCTTCGGTATAGCAGTTCCAGCGTGTGTGCAGGCGCCGGTGATCGGTCGAGAAGACAGTGGGCCGCGCGCCTGCGGGGGCGATCATGCCGGTGCCGACGCTGATCGGCAGCTTCTCGATCACACCGAAGACCCGGTTGCCCGCCGGGCCCAGTTCCAGAAACAACCCGTTGTTGAAACACGCCACGGCCGGGGCGTCCACTGGGCCCAGCGCCGCGAGCCGGGGGGCCAGCGCCTTGTGCGCGGCGATGGCGTCGCGGCCCAGCGCGTCGTCATCATCCAGCCGGATGGTCAGCAGATGTGTGACGTCCGCCCGGCGCGCGGCCTCGATGGCCAGCTTCGTCCCCTTGTAGTTGTTGTGCGGCGGCAGGGCGACCAGCTGCGCGTCGGCGAATGGCGCAAGGCACCCCTCCAGCCGCGCGCGCGCCGCGGGCGGCAGGTCCTCGCCCACCAGCGCGACCAGCGTGAATTCCGGATCGCTCTGCGCTGCGAGCGAGGGCAGCGCCAGCGCCTCGAACAGGGCGAAGCGACGGGCGAGGCGCGCTGGGTCGTAAAGCGCTGCGCGCGCCTGCGCGACACCGTCGCGGCTGAGCTGGAACCCGGCCTCGGCGGGGTAGGAGAACCGGACCACTACCATCGCCTGAACGCGCATCGCTGGCGCCATCGCAAACTCCTTCACAGGTTCACCATCTCTAGCGCAGCGCCGCACCCGGCAAAACCCCGGAAATCCACTGCGCAACGTCTGGTTGACAGCAACGGGGAACAGAGTTAGAACATGTAACGATTGATGCCGGAATGAAACCAGAACCTTGCAGGCGGGGCTTGTCATGCTGACGCGCAAACAGATCGACCTTCTGAAACTCATTCACGAGCGCATGGAACGCGAAGGCGTCGCGCCCTCATTCGATGAAATGAAGGACGCGCTCGACCTGCGGTCAAAATCCGGGATCCACCGGCTGATCACCGCACTGGAAGAGCGGGGCTTCATCCGCCGCCTGCCCCATCGCGCGCGGGCGATCGAAGTTCTCAAGCTCCCCGATGCGCTGAACCGTGTCGAAGCGCGGGTGATCGACGGCGGCGCGCCGCCCCCGAAATCGCAACCCGCCGCGGCCCTGCCGGTCGAGGCGGCGGCCCTCAGCCTGCCGGTGATGGGCCGCATCGCCGCCGGCACCCCGATCGAAGCGATCAGCGAGCAGGGGACCGACATCGCCGTGCCGGGCACGATGCTGCACGGTCGCGCGGCGCATTACGCGCTCGAGGTGCAGGGCGACTCGATGATCGATCTGGGTATCAATGACGGCGATATCGTCGTGATCCGCGAGCAGGACAGCGCCGATAACGGCGATATCGTCGTGGCCCTGGTCGACGGGCATGAGGCGACGCTCAAGCGGTTCCGCCGCCAGAACGGCATGATCGCGCTCGAGGCCGCGAACCCGGCCTATGAGACGCGCTTGCTGCGCGACGACCAGGGGCACGTGCAGGGGCGGCTGGTGGGGCTGATCCGCAGCTATTGACGCGCCGGGTCGCTGGCGGGGAAAGGTGGCGCGTCCCCTCTTGCGGCTAAGCCGCAATTCGCCCCCGAGGATATTTGACCAAAGGTGAGGTCAGAAAGGGGTGTCGTCCTTGTCCATATCAGGCCCCGCGGCGCGGGCGCGCAGGATGCGCGCGCAGATTGCAGTTTCGGCCTGCCCCTGGGGCCATGCGCCTGAAAACGTATAGCGCAAACGGGTGCTGGTTTTCGCCTGGTGTTCGATACGGTCGATGACCGCAGGACCATGGACCGCGATGCGATCCTCGATCGGCCCGGCCGCGATCAGGCCGATGTCGCGCGCGGCACAGGCACGCGCGATACAGGTCAGAAGAAGCTTGAGCGCAATGGCCGGGTGATGCCTGACGAGGTCATCCACGGCTTCGAATGTCCAGGACAGCTCGTGTTCCGGCTCTTCCTCGGTGACACGCGCGAGGTAGGCGAGATGCAATTCCGCCAGCGTCGTCGTGCACATCGCGTCATCCGCAAGGAACGGCGCCGCCTCCGTGTCGAGGGCGGCGCGGATCACTGATCAGGGATCTGCAGGCTCAGACCATCATCTCCTTGGTCGCGGTCAACCGCACCTCGGGGTAATCGCGCACCACCCGGTCGATATCCCATTGCAGGCGCGTCATGAACACCGGGTCGCCGTCGCTGTCGAGCGCCATGTGCTGCTTGTTGGCTGCGGCAAACGCCTCCACCGCCGCCTTGTCGCCCGCCACCCAGCGGGCCGAGGTGAATTGCGACGGCTCGAACCGCACCGGCAGGCCGTATTCCATCTCGATCCGGCTGGCCAGAACCTCGAACTGCAGCTGCCCCACCACACCGACGATGAACCCTGACCCGATCATCGGGCGGAACACCTTGGCCGCGCCCTCCTCGGCGAATTGGGTCAGCGCCTTATCCAGATGCTTGGCCTTCATCGGATCGCCCGCGCGGCAGGCCTGCAGCAGTTCCGGCGCAAAGGACGGAATGCCGGTGAAGCGCAGCGCCTCGCCCTCGGTCAGCGCGTCGCCGATGCGCAACTGGCCATGGTTGGGGATGCCGATGATGTCGCCCGCCCAGGCTTCCTCGGCCAGTTCGCGGTCGGCGGCAAGGAACAGCACCGGGTTCGACACCGCCATCTG
>PXES01000400.1 GCA_003564655.1 Paracoccaceae bacterium | reverse complement strand
GTGGATGGCTCATTCCTGACCGGCTTCACGGCGCTCGGCATTCCGGTAACAGAAGCCGTGGGGTAAGTTTGTCCGGGGGAAGGGGAAACCTGTCCGTCTCTCGATTTATGAAACAGTGCCGCATGAGACTCTTGGCAAAGCACAGATGCTCGAACCATCGCTTTTGAGGTTTCGAAGCCAGCTTCCCGAAATTTCGACCGCTGACATACACGCGCGCCGACTGTCAGCGCTACTCCTGTGCAACAGGCGCCCAGGGTTTGCCATCGGCCAGTTCGGCAATGAGATGATCCACCATCGCGCGGGTCTTGGCGGGCATCGGGGTCACCGGGGGCCAGAGCGCGTAGACTGGAAGCGCACGGGTCTCGAGTTCGGGAAGCACCCGATGCAGTCTGCCAGCCGTGATTTCCGGCGCGGCGATGAAGCGCGGTATCATCGCGAGCCCCAGCCCGGCGATGGCGAAATCGCGCATGGCTTCACCATTGTTCAGCGTCAGCCGACCCTGCACGGGTGCGGGCGTCATGTCTCCGTTGCGGCCGAACAGCCAATGGCGCGAGTCCGGCAGAAGCGCATAGCTGATCACCTGATGCGCGGCCAGATCCCCCGGCGTATCGGGACGGCCGTGCCGCGCAATGTATTCGGGGCTGGCGCAGGCCACCATCCGGTCGGTGCACAGCTTGCGCCCGACCAGCGCGCTGTCGCGCGGCTCGCCGATACGGATGGCCAGATCATAGCCGTCGCGCACCAGATCGCGGGCGCGGTCGTCATAGTCGATGCGCAGGTCGAGCTGCGGATGGCGCGCGGCAAAGCGCGCGAGGATCGGCCCCAGATAGAGCGTGCCGAAGCTCATGGGCGCGCTCATCGCCAGGCTGCCGCGCAGCGCGGCCTGGCCATCCATCTCCCATGCCGCGCTTTCGGCGGCGGCGCGCAGATCGGCCAGCGCCGGGCGCAGGCGTTCGGCAAGGCGCAGCGCCGCCTCCGTGGGCGCGACCCGGCCCGCGCTGCGCAGGAACAGGGCCGCGCCCAAAGCCGCCTCCAGATCGGAGATCCGCTTGCTGATGACCGATTTCGACAGGTTCATCCGCGCCGAGGCCGCCGTGACCGTGCCCAGCTCGATCACCGTCAGAAAGGTTTCGATCTCGTCCAGCGTATAGCGCATGATGGCAGGGTAGTCGCGGCACACCCGTTCGGCAATCGCGAACACCGGGTTGCGGGCACCGCCCCTGCACGCGCGCCCGGAAAGCAGCCATATCGGTGCCAATGAAAGGAGGCTATCATGGACCTTACTGGTATTCACCACCTCACCGCGATCAGCGCCGATGCGCCCGCCAATAACCGCTTCTATACGGAGGTTCTCGGGCTCAGGCGCGTCAAGAAGACCGTCAATCAGGACGACACTTCGGCCTATCATCTGTTCTTCGCCGATGGCGCGGGCAGCCCCGGCAGCGACCTGACCTTCTTCGACTGGCCGGTCGGCCCCGAGCGACGCGGCACGCATTCGATCAGCCGCACCGGGCTGCGCGTCGATGCGGCCAGCCTCGACTACTGGGCCGCGCGGCTACGCGACGCCGGGCTGACGGCAGGCGATATCAGCGAAACGGACAGCCGCCCCACGCTTGATTTCGAAGACCCGGAGGGCCAGCGCTTCCGCCTCACCGCAGACGCGCCGGGCGCGGCGCATCCTTGGGAGCGCAGCCCGGTGCCCGCCGCGCACCAGATAAGGGGCCTCGGGCCGATCACCATCTCGGTGCCGGAACTGGCGCCGACCGAAGCCGTCCTGACGCGGGTGATGAACATGCGGCGCGCGCGGGACTTTCCCAGCCCCGACGGGGTCGGTCAGGTACATGTGTTCGAGATGGGGGTGGGCGGGCCCGCGGCTGAATTGCATGTGGCCGTGCAGCCGGGGCTGCCGGTCGCGCGGCAGGGTGCTGGCGCGGTGCATCACGTCGCCTTCCGCGTGCCCGACCGCGCGGCGCTCAGCGCATGGACCGAGCGCGTAAGCGGCTTTCGCGTGCCCAATTCGGGCGAGGTCGAGCGCTATTACTTCCGCAGCCTGTATTTCCGCGAACCCGGCGGCAACCTGTTCGAGCTGGCCACCGACGGGCCGGGATTCGACGTGGACGAGCCCTTCGAGACGATGGGCGAGTCGCTGTCGCTGCCGCCCTTCCTGGAGCCGCGCCGCGCCGCCATCGAGGCCGGGTTGGAACCGCTGGACTGAGGTGAAGACCGCCGCCGGATGCTGTCCGGCGGCGGTTGTTGCGCAAATGCCCGGCCTCTGGCTTCCCTGCGAAGCGCCACCACGGCAGAGTGATGCCTGAGCACGGCACCGGACGAAGGGGGACGAAGATGGCAGCGGAGGGCTTGGGATCCGCCATCGGGCCCGCAGTCGCACTGATGGCGGCGGCGGTGGTGGCGGTGCCGCTGTTTCGCCGGCTGGGGCTGGGGTCGGTACTCGGCTATTTCGCGGCCGGGGCGGTGGTCGGGCCGTCGGCTCTGGGGCTGTTCACCGATCCCGATGCGATCCTGACTCTCGCCGAGCTTGGCGTGGTGATGTTCCTCTTCGTCATCGGGCTGGGGTTGCGCCCGCAGAAACTCTGGACGATGCGTGGGCAGATCTTCGGGCTGGGGCTGGTGCAGGTCTACTTCGCGACCGCGCTGCTGACGGGCGCCGGTATACTGGTATTCGACTTTGCGCCCGCCACGGCCTTTGTCGCCGGGGCGGGGTTCGTGCTGTCCTCGACTGCCGTGATCATGTCCACCCTGCAAGAGCGCGGCCAGATCGCCAGCGCCGAGGGGCAGCGCTCGGTCTCGATCATGCTGTTCGAGGATCTGAGCATCATTCCGCTGTTGGTCGTGGTGGCGTTGCTCTCGCCCGTGGGCCAGGGCGCGGGCGGGCTGTCGGCGCTGGGGCTGGCGCTGGCAGGGCTGGCGGCGCTGCTGGTCGTCGGGCGCTGGCTGCTGGACCCGTTCTTCGCGCTACTCGCCCGGGCCCGCGCGCGCGAGGTGCTGACGGCGGGCGCGCTTCTGGTCGTGCTGGGCGCCGCACTCCTGATGGACATGGTCGGCCTGTCGATGGCGATGGGCGCGTTTCTGGCCGGTGTGATGCTCTCGGGGTCGAGCTATCGCCACCAGATCGAGAGCGACATCGAGCCCTTCAAGGGCCTGTTGATGGGGCTCTTCTTTCTGGCCGTCGGCATGTCGCTCGACCTGTCCATCGTGGTGACCGAATGGGCGCTGCTCATCACGATTCTGGTGGTCTATGTGCTGGTGAAGGCCGCCGCGGTCTATGGCGTGGCCCGCCTGTTCGGGGCGGCCAATCGCACGGCGATGGGGCGCGCGGCGCTCTTTGCGCAGGGCGGAGAGTTCGCCTTTGTCCTTTACACGGCGGCGCTGTCCGGCGGGGTGATCGACGGGCGCGAGAATGCCATCTTCGGGACCGTGGTGATCCTGTCGATGGCAATCTCGCCGCTGATCCTGATCGTGGCCGACCGTCTGATGCGGCGCGAGTCGCCCTCGCTCGACGGGGTCGAGGCAGCGGACCGGCTGCGCGGGCAGGTGCTGATGATCGGCTTCGGGCGCTTCGGGCAGATTGCCATGCAAGTGTTGCTCGCGCGCGGCGCGCAGGTCTCGGTGATCGAGGCGGACCCCGACCGCATCCGCGAGGCCGAAAGTTTCGGTTTCAAGGTCTATTACGGCGACGGAACGCGGCTGGATATCCTGCGCACCTCGGGCGCGGGCGAAGCGCAGGCGCTGCTGATCTGCGTGGACGGTCGCGATGCAGTGAACCGGATCATAGATCTGGCACAGCACGAGTTCCCCAATGCCGCCCTGCTCGCGCGCAGCTATGATCGTGGCCATTCGATGGAGCTGATCCGCGCGGGTGTCGATTTCGAGATCCGCGAGACAGTGGAATCGGCGCTTCTGATGGGGGCCGAAGGCCTGCGTCGGCTGGGCTGCGCCGAGGACGCCGTGCGCGAGGCGCTGGACGATATCCGCCGCCTTGACGCGCAGCGCCTGACCGAACAGGTGCAGGGCGACATCATGTCCGGGCGCGACAGACTGTTGACCGCGCCGGAGCCCGAGCCGCTGACGCCCGGACGAAAAACAGAGGAGAAAGACCCATGACCAAGACGATCCTCGGCCTCTCGGGTAGCCTGCGCCGGGCCTCCTTCAACACAGGGCTTTTGCGTGCGGCGGCAGACCTGGCCCCCGAGGGCGCGCGCGTCGAGATCGGTTCGATCCGCGACGTGCCGCTCTATGACGGCGATCTGGAGGCGGCCCAGGGCCTGCCGCCCGCGGTCGCCCACCTGCAGGCGCAGCTTCAGGATGCCGATGGCGTGCTGATGGTGACGCCGGAATATAACAATGGCGTCCCCGGTGTGTTCAAGAACGCCATAGACTGGATGTCGCGCGGGCCGGGGCTGAAGCTGTGGGCGGGCAAGCCCGTGGCAGTGATTGGTGCCTCGCCGGGGGGCTTTGGCACGATGATGGCGCAGGCGCATTGGCTGCCGGTCTTGCGCACGCTCAAGGCGGATTTCTGGGCCGACGGCCGATTGATGGTCTCGCGCGCAGACGACCTGTTCGATGCCGATGGCACCCTGACCGATGCCAGAAGCCGCGAACGGCTGGCGGAGTTCATGGAAGGCTTTGCGCAGGTGCTATGAGCGGGGCATTGCGGTCCGTCCTGATGATCGGTGCAGTCGGGCAGCACCTGCCCGCACATCAGAAGCGCCCCCGGACCGTCCCCACCCACCCGCACGGCCCGGGGGCGCCCGTCCAGACACGCGGTCAACCACGCGCGCCAAGCCAGTCCCGTGCGGCCTCGAGATCGGCTCCGGTGAGGTCGTGCCCGGCATCGAGCACCCGCGCATCGAGTGTTGCGCCTGCTTCGCGCAGTGCCTGTTCAAGCGCCGGGGCCATGCGCGCGAACGGGTCGCGCGCACCCGAGAGCAGCAGAACGTCCGCGCCGTCCAGATCGGGCGCGGGCGGATCTTCCAGCGCCGCGATCCCGCGCAGCAGGATCGCGCGGCGCACCGCGCCGGGATGCAGCAGCATCACCGCACCCAGCAGGTTGGCGCCGTTCGAGTAGCCAAGGAAGCTCAGCCGGTCGGGGTCCAGCCCGTATCCGCGCACTGCCCCCTCAACGAACCCGGCGAACGCCTCGGCCTCGGCGCGGATGTCGGCCTGATCGTAGGTCACGGCGTCATAGCGGCGGAACCAGCGGTTGATGCCCTCCTCGGTCGAGCGCCCGCGCACGCCCAGAAGCGAGGCGCGTGGGGCGATGCGATGGGCCAGCGGCATCAGATCGGCCTCGTTGCCGCCCGTGCCATGCAGGTGAATGAGGGTCGAGCCGTCAGAGTCCTCGGGGGTGTGCAGGCGGTGGATGAAGGGCAGATCACGCATCGGTCTCCTTTCCTCGCCCGGTCGGGCGAATTGTGGCAGCATCACGCGCAATTCAGCCGCGCGTACAGTGTCATGGGGTGGGAAGAGCAGGCGCTCTCCAAGCGTCTCGTGGGGTTCGTCAACAGCGAAGCCCGGCGCATCCGTGGCGTATTCGATCAGCAGCCCGCCCGGATCGCGTGCATAGAGCGACAGGAAATACCGCCGGTCATGCACTTCGGTCAGGCCCTCGGCCCGCCCGAGCGCCTTGCGCATGTCCCGCACCGCCCCGGCATCGGCCGCCCGGAACGCCACATGGTCGATCATGCCGGTGCCGGGGATGGCAGGCACATAGCCCGCCGCATCGCGCAGGTCGATCGCGTCGGTGCGTGAGACCAGCCGCCGCAGCGCGCCTTCGCGCGCAACCTCGCGATAGCCGAACTGCGACAGGAACCCGGCGCTGGCCTCGGCCTCGGCGCTCAGCATCGTGACGGCGCGCAGCCGCGTCGGCGCGATGGGGTCGGGCAGCGCTGCGGCGGCGGGCATCTCCACCCCTACCAGCTTGACGATGATCCCGTCGGGGTCCTTCAGCCGCAGCACCGGCTCGCCGAATTCGCGCCCCGGCCCCTGAACCGGCACCTGTGCGGCCAGCGCGCGCGCCAGCCAGTCGCCGATGCTGGCAGGCGGCACAGCAAGCGCGATCTCCGAGGGCTGGCCATGGCCGGTGCGCCCGCGCGCGCCGGCCTCCCACACCAGAAAGGTGACGATGCTGCCGGGGCTGCCCGCTGCATCGCCATAGAACAGGTGCAACTGCGCGCCGTCAGTGAAACCGGCGGTCTGCTTGACCAGCCGCAGGCCCAGAAACCCCATGTAGAAATCCACATTGGCCTGAACCCGCGCCGTGATCGCCGTGACATGATGGATGCCGCTGGCCATGGTTTTTGTCTCTTTACCCGTTTCGAAGTATCCAAACTGTCCCTCGCAGATAGGCAGAGTGCCAAGCCCGTCCAAAGGCTACCAGTGCGAAACCCGTGTTCGCTGCTGCCGAACAGGAAAGGTTTGCTTGCGAAGCCGCCCGTCCCTACACTTTGCACAGCCTAAGAGGAGTGCCCCCTATGAGCTGGAACCCGGCCCTGAACCCCGGCTGCCCCGACGACATCGCGGTGGATGCGATCGAAACCCTCATCGTGCCCCGCGCGCGCGACCTTGGCGGGTTCGAGGTGCGCCGCGCCCTGCCGGCGCCCAATCGGCAGATGGTCGGCCCCTTCATCTTCTTCGATCAGGCCGGCCCGGCAGAGTTCCTGACCGGGCAGGGGTTGGATGTGCGCCCGCACCCGCATATCGGGCTGGGCACCGTCACCTATCTCTATCGTGGCAGTTTCCATCACCGCGACAGCACAGGCGCGGACCAGATCATTGAGCCCGGGGCGCTGAACTGGATGATCGCCGGGCACGGTGTCACCCATTCCGAACGCACGCCCGAGCCCGCGCGCACGGGACCGTCGAGTCTCTACGGTATCCAGACCTGGATGGCGCTGCCAGAGGCGCATGAGGATGACGCCCCGAGTTTCGAGCATCACGGGCGCGAGGCCCTGCCCGAGATCACCGACACGGGCATCACCGCGCGGCTGATCCTGGGGACGGCCTATGGCGCAAGTGCGCCTGCGACGATGCATTCGGAAACCTTCTACCTCGATGTGGTGCTGGAGCCAGGCGCGCTTTTCCCGCTGACCGACGATCACGAGGACCGTGGCCTCTACATCACCGAGGGGTCGGTCAGCATCGCCGGGCAGAGCTATCATGCCGGGCAGATGATGGTCTTCCGCCCGGGCGACCGGATCACCGTGCAGGCCGGGCCGCAGGGTACGCGGCTGATGGCGCTGGGCGGCGCGACGATGGGCGGGCCGCGCTACATCTGGTGGAATTTCGTCGCTTCCTCGCGCGAACGCATCGAGGCGGCGAAAGAGGAATGGCGCGCCGAACGCTGGGGCGAGGGGCGCTTAGACCTGCCGCCCGAGGACCGCGACGAGCATATTCCGCTGCCGTGATTGGCGGTGTTCGTTCGGCAGGAAAATGTCCAGCACAGGAAGGGAATCCTCGCGGATCATATCGCCCGGTTCAGCAAAACCACGGCCCGGTATTGTTCCGCGCAGTGCGCCATGACTGGCTGGGCGAACGCGCGGCGTGATTGAACGCCTCACGCCACAAGGCGTGGCATCAGCTTCGCGACCGGTCGCTGAAATCATTGCGCACGCGGCCCCTTAACGAAATCCGCAAAAAATGTCAAAATCCTGGTCGACTGCGTGCCTATCCCGCAGGCCTTTCGTGCGGTTCCATCAACGCCACATCAACACCGCTACCGGGTTCTGGCGTTTGACGGCACCCGCCCGCATTGGCGGGCACCAGGCAACGCTCGGCCATCGCCACGCGGCCTGTGCCGTGCTTGCGCGCAATATCGGCCGCCGTCACCCCCGGGATTTCATGCGCTCCGCCGTGATCCGCGCCCGGGCCGCCTTCGTGCGCCGCCGCCGAGCACTCGGTCCCCCGTTCACTTCGAGCCGGGAACTCCAAAAAACCGCTTTGACCTTCCAAACAGGCGCCCGGTCAGCCGTCTATTCCCAAAATCCAAATCGCCCTGCACGGAAATGCGCGAAGAACTCTGGCTTCAGATCGGAAATTGCAGGCGGGCGGCCAATAAAAGATCGGGCTGGCGTTCATCGTGTAGCGCTGCACCACCCGCGCAACTGAAATATCAGCTGCGGCGGTTCGCGAACACCCGATGGCTTGTTCCAATGCGCCAACTCGCGCCCGCTGTGTCCCGCTCTGCCATGGTGGACATGATCCTGTGCGCAAAAGGGACGCGACCCCAGGCACTGACGCAGGGCGTACCCTCGGTCAACCTGTCTGCGCCGCGTATATCGCGCGAGCGATCCGCCCGCCTGATATGTCAGCGCCCATCTGATCCCCGCCGAAGCATGTTCGCAGCCTCCTGTCTTCTGGCGGTCACACCGGCGCCACAACCCCGCTGACGCCGTCCCACGCGCCCGGCACCAGCGCCAATCCCAGCACCCGTGCGGGATTGGTGGGGGGTGGCATCTCGATCCCGTCCAGACGCGCGAACCCGAAGCGCGCGTAATAGGGCGCGTCGCCCACCAGCAGCACGCGCTCCCAGCAAAGACGCGTCGCGCGCTCCAGGCTCTCGCCGATTAGCCAGCCCCCCAGACCCGCGCCCTGGTGGATGGGATGCACGGCTATAGGGCCCAGCAACAGCGCCGGCCGCCCCCCGACCTGAACGGGCCAGAAGCGGATCGCCGCTGCGATCCCGCTCTCATCGCGTAATGTCAGGCAAAGATCGGCCACGGGGTCTACCCCGTCACGCAGCCGGTAAGAGGACAGCGCCTCGCGCCCGGGCGCGAAACACAGGTCGAAAAGCGCCTCGACCTCCCACCAGTCGGCCTGTGTTTCCTGTCCTAGCCGCATTGTCTGCCCCAAGGCGCCGCCCCCTGGCGCTGGCGCGGCGCCTAGCATGGCGCTAGGTTGCGCGCAAACAGATCGGAGATTCCCCCATGTTCTACGAACCCCGGCAGGGCCATGGCCTGCCGCACAATCCCTTCAGCGCCATCGTCTCTCCCCGCCCCATCGGCTGGATCGCCACGCGCAGCGCCGAGGGACAGGACAATCTCGCCCCTTATTCCTTCTTCAATGCCGTGGCCTACACGCCGCCGCAGGTGATGTTCGCCTCGACCTCCACCAAGCCCGACCGCGACGGCACCAAGGACTCGGTCGCCAATATCCGCGAGACCGGCGTGTTCTGCGTCAATATCGTCGAATACGCCGCCAGGGACGCCATGAACGCCACCTCGGGCCCCTGGCCGCGCGAGGTTGACGAGTTCGATCACGCACGCCTTGCCCGCACCGAGTGCACCATGATCCCCGCCGCGCGCGTGGCGGGCGCCCCGGCCGCGCTCGAATGCCGCATGACGCAGATCGTGCAACTGCCGGGCGAGGCCAATCTCGTGGTCTTCGGCGAGGTGGTGGGTGTGCATCTGCGCGACGACTGCCTGATCGAGGGGCGCTTCGACATCACCCGCTTTCAGCCGCTCGCCCGCTGCGGTTATCGCGACTACGCCGTGGTCCGCGACCTCTTTGCCCTTGCGCGCCCGGGCGACTGATGGCGCGCCCCGTCCTCATCTTGACCCGGATCCCCATCCGCATGCGCCGGGGGGCGGCTGCGCCGATCCGGATACCTGCCTGTTCATTTT
>PXES01000036.1 GCA_003564655.1 Paracoccaceae bacterium | reverse complement strand
GTGAAGAACTGCCACGCCACCCGCCCCGAGCGCCCGCCGCGCGTGGCCTGCCACTCGATCGCCTCGGCGCGCAGCCGCGCGGGGTCCACCACCACGCCGTAAGCCGCGCAATAGCCCTCGATCATGGCCAGGTATTCGTCCTGATCGCAGGGGTGAAAGCCCAGCCACAGCCCGAAGCGATCCGACAGCGAGACCTTCTCCTCGACCGCCTCGGACGGCGCGATCGCCGAGGAGCGCTCGTTCTCGATCATGTCGCGCGGCATCAGGTGACGCCGGTTCGAGGTCGCATAAAGCACCACATGCGCGGGCCGCCCCTCGACCCCGCCATCGAGCACGGCCTTGAGGCTCTTGTAGTGCTGGTCGTCATGGCTGAAGGACAGATCGTCGCAGAACAGGATCACCCGCACCCCGGCGAGCCCCCGCAGATGCCCCAGCAGCCGCCCGATCGAGGCCAGATCCTCGCGCTGGATCTCGACCAGCTTCAGCCCGGCCGCGGGTTCTTCCGCCATCACCTGCGCATGCACCGCCTTGACCAGCGAGGATTTGCCCATCCCCCGCGCGCCCCACAGCAGCGCGTTGTTGGCGGGCAGGCCGCGCGCGAAGGCGCGGGTATTGGCCAGAAGCGTGTCACGCGCGCGCCCAATGCCCACCAGCAGATCGAGCGCGACGCGGCTCACTTCCGCCACGGGCTGCAACCGGTCGGGGGCGACATGCCAGACGAACGCCTCGGCCGCGGCCATGTCGGGGGACGGCGCGGGCGGCGGGGCGAGGCGCTCGAGTGCTGCGGCGATGCGGGCCAGCGCCGCAGCCTCATCCGACAGCGCGGCGGTCATTTCTCGTCTTCCAGTTCATCCTCGAAGATCTCGTCATCCTCATCCATCAGCCCCTCGCGGCGCAGCTGCTCGTTGCGCTTGCGCTCGACATGGGCAACCAGCCGGATCGAGACCTCATAAAGCCCGTAGACCACGACAAAGAGGATGATCTGCGTGATCACATCGGGCGGGGTGACCAATGCGGCCAGAACCAGAATGCCGACGATGGCCCATTTGCGCCCGGCGCGCAGCCCGCGCTCGGAGACCAGGCCCGCCTTGCCCATCAGCGTCAGCAGCACCGGCAACTGAAAGCACAGCCCGAAGGCCACGATGAACTTGATCGTCAGGTTGAGATAGGCCTGCGCAGAGCCCTGGAACACCACCGACAGGGGTGCGGTCGTCCCCTCTTCCAGCACCTCGCCGCCCATGCCGAATTGCTGGAAGCCGAGGAAGAAGTTGTAGGCCAGCGGCGTGACCACATAAAAGGCGAAGGACGCGCCCAGCAGGAACATGAAAGGCGAGGCAATCAGGAAGGGCAGGAAGGCCCCCTTCTCGGACCGGTAGAGCCCCGGCGCGACGAAGCGCCACATCTGCGCCGCGATCACCGGAAAGGCCAGCATGAACCCGCCCAGCAGCGACACCTTGATGGCGACGAAGAAGCCTTCCTGCGGGCTGATGAAGATCAGGTCGCAATCCTGCCCGCGGCTGGCTAGCGCGTCGCACAAGGGCGCGGTCAGGAAATTGAAGATCGGAGTGGCGATGGTGAAGCAGATCACCATCGCGACCAGAAAGGCCAGTACCGACTTGATCAGCCGCGTGCGCAGCTCGGCGAGATGCTCGACCAGCGGCGCGCCCGGATCGTCAAGCTCGTCAGGACGGTCCGAGGGGCTCATGCGCCACCTCTGCCGGGGCGCGGCTTGCGCGGGCGCGTGGCTGCACCGCGCGCAGGCTTGGCAGCGGCGGGGCGGACGGGCCGCGCAGGACGCGCCGGTTTCGCAGCCGCCGGGCGGGCGGCGCTTTGCGGGCGCGCGGTCCGGGCGGCGGGCTCTGCCGGGGCGGGAGTTGCCTGCGCCGGCGCCGCGGGCGCGGGTTTCGCAGGCGCAGGTTTTGCAGGCGCAGGTTTTGCAGGCGCAGCGGCCGCGCGGGCGGCGGCCGGACGCGCGGCGCGTTCGCGGCGCAGTGTGTCCATCTCGGCGGAAATGCGGTCCAGCGCGGCCTCGTCCTCGGCCGTGCTGTCCGTTTCGTCCTTGACCGTGCTGGTTGCCTTGCGACCTTTGGACTTGGTGTCCGTCGCATTCCAGGATTTGAGCTTGTCGATCTCGTCAAGCCCCATGCCCTGCGGATTGGTCGCCTTGCGCAGGTCGCGCGCGACATCCTTGACGCCGGTCGAGTCGGCCGCGTCATCCATCGCGCGCTGGAATTCACGCGCCATTGCCCGCGCCTTGGCCATGATCTGGCCAAGCGTGCGGAACATCTTGGGCAGGTCCTTGGGACCGACCACGATCAGCGCGACGATGCCGATCACCAGCAGCTCTGTCCAGCCCAGATCCAGCATGACACCCCTTCCGCGTCAGCGACGCATCCGCGCGTCGCTGCCCACCGCCCTGCGCCCTGTGGGCGTCAGGCCTTGTCCTTGTCGGCCTCGGGCGTGACGTCGCGGGCGGTCTCGCCCGCCTCGCCCTCGACCTTGTCGGTCTCGGCGGTGTCGTCCTTGAGGCCCTTCTTGAACGAGGTGATGCCCTTGCCGACTTCGCCCATCAACCCGGCAACCTTGCCGCGTCCGAACAGGACAAGCACGACGATCGCAATCAGGATCAGACCGGCGGGGCCAATATTGTTCAGCATGTGTTTCTCCCTTCGCCGCGCGGGCGCGCGGTCTCGCACATATTCCATCTATGGATTATCGTGCGCCAATCAAAGCCCCAATTTCAACTTCGGGACAGAATCCCGCAGTTGTCAACAGCCCGGGGCAGGCCGTCCAGAGGGTCAGTGATGGGGCGTTGTGCGGTCGGCGGTCGGCCCCGCGCAGATACGGTTGCGGCCCATCGTCTTGGCCGCGTAGAGCCGCGCATCGGCCAGCGACATCAGGTCGGTCTCGGTCTCGATGCCCGGCGCGCAGGTGGCGACGCCCAGGCTCATCGTCACGCGCAGATTTGCGATTCCCGCGATGACCTGCCGCGAAAGGCGCGTGCGCAGCCGCTCCGCGATCTCGGTCGCCTGGTCGAGCCCGGCGGCCACAAGCACGCCGAATTCTTCACCGCCCAGCCGGGCGAGGCGGTCCTCGGCACGCAGGATACGGCGGGCAAGGCGGCCCACCTCGCGCAGCACGGCATCGCCGGCCAGATGGCCATGCATGTCGTTGACCCGCTTGAAATGATCGAGATCGAACATGATCAGGCTGCAAGGCGTCCCGTCACGACGAAAGCGCGAAACCGCGCGCGTCAGGTCATCCCCGAAGGCGCGGCGCGTCAGCGCGCCGGTCAACGGATCGACATGCGCCTGTGCCCAGAGCACCTGCTGCTCGACAAGCAGCGTCGCGAACCCCTTGAGAAGGGCATGCGCGCCGGGCGCGAAATCCGGCGCAGCCGCGCGCAGCCGCCCGATCCGCTTGCGGCCCTGGATGAGCGGCACCTCGATGACCTCGCCGCCGGGCATCACGGGCTGAAACGGATCGCCCTTCAGATGCACTGTCACCGTCGCCGCGCCGGTCGCCTGCTTGATCAGCGCCACGATCGTCTCGAAATGCCCGCGCGTGGCCGGAAGCGCGCCCGCGACCGGTCCCTCCGCGCGCAAGGGCACGCTGGTCGGGGTGATCGGGATGGGGCGCTGAAAGCTCATGACACAACCGCAAGCAGATTTACCCATCCATAATGACTCGTTAACTATGTTCTCCAGCGGGTCGAATCGTGTCAAAATTGTGGCTTTGTCGCACCGCGCCTGTGCCGGAATTATTCGGCGTCGCGCAGTGCTACAAAACGGTCACGGTCGCGTTCGGACCACAGGACCTGCAGGCGGTAGCCCTCTGGCGTCTCTTCCTCATGCTCAACCAGAGATTGCGCATAGAGCCAGGCGCGCGCACGTCCCTGCGCGAAGCCCAGCGTCACCTCGGCGGGGGGGCGCACCTCGCCCAGAAGCGTCGTCATCGTCTCGAACAGCCCGTCGAGCCCCTGCCCCGTGACCGCCGAGCCAAGATGAATGTCGTCGCGCCCCGCCGCCCGCGCGGCAAGGGCGTCGCGCGGCCCTTCGGGCAGAAGATCGGCCTTGTTCCACAACTCGACCTGCGGGGTGGCGACATCAACGCCAAGCTCAGAGAGGATGTCGCGGACATTGCGCGCCTGATCCTCGGTCTCGGGGTGGGCGATATCGCGGACATGCACGATCAGATCGGCGGCAAGCACCTCTTCCAGCGTGGCGCGGAAGGCCGCGACAAGCTGCGTCGGCAGGTCCGAGATGAAGCCCACCGTATCCGACAGGATGACCTGCTGCCCGGTGGGCAGGGTGACAGCGCGCATGGTCGGGTCGAGCGTGGCAAAGAGCATGTCCTTGGCCATCACCTCGGCCCCGGTCAGGCGGTTGAACAGCGTGGACTTGCCCGCATTGGTGTAGCCCACCAGCGCGACCACCGGAAACGGCACCGTGGCCCGCGCGGCGCGATGCAGCTCGCGCGTTTTCGAGACCTTGGCCAACTGGCGGCGCAGGCGGACCATCTGGGTGTCGATGGCACGGCGGTCCGCCTCGATCTGCGTCTCGCCGGGGCCGCCGACGAAGCCCAGGCCCCCGCGCTGGCGTTCCAGGTGCGTCCAGGCGCGCACCAGCCGCGTGCGCTGGTAGCTGAGCGCGGCGAGTTCCACCTGCAACACCCCCTCGCGCGTGCGCGCGCGGTCGGCAAAGATTTCCAGGATCAGCCCGGTGCGGTCCAGCACCTTCACATCCCAGTCGCGTTCCAGATTGCGCTGCTGGACAGGCGTCACGGGGCCGTCGATCAGCACCAGCCCGATCTCGGCGGCTGCGACCCGCGCCTTCAACTCCGCGACCTTGCCCTTGCCGAACAGCATCCCGGCATGGGCTTTCGGCAGCGGCACAACGGCGCTTTCCACCACGTCAAGCCCCGGCAGCGCACGTGCCAGAGCCACCGCCTCGGCCAGCGCATTCTCTGGCTCACGCGGGTCCGGGCGGGTGCGGATGTCGGGGTGCAGCACCAGCGCGCGGGTCGGCCGCGCCTCGGTCGTGGTCAGATCCTCGGAACCGGGGGTGATCAGCTGTCACCCTCGTAAAGCGAGATCGGCTGACCGGGCATTATGGTGGAAATCGCGTGCTTGTAGACAAGCTGGCTCTGCCCGTCGCGGCGGAGCAGCACGCAGAAATTGTCAAACCAGGTGATCCCCCCCTGCAGCTTGACCCCGTTGATCAGAAATACCGTCACCGGAACCTTGTTCTTGCGAACATGGTTCAGAAATGCGTCCTGAAGGTTTTGCTTGTCACTGGCCATGCGCTTGCCTTTCTCTGGGCGTGTTTGATCTACGCAAGGAGCCTTGTCTCCCTATACTTTTCAGTATGGAACGGGATTTTCGAAACTTCCAGCCCCGAAACCGCGAAAAATCGGCAGGCGCGAAATTTTATTTCGTGGCACGGGGTAGATGGAGAGGGCGCAGTCTCTGCCATGGCGTCAGCGCCGCCACACGATGAGCAACAGCAACAGCAACTCCAGCCGCCCCAGCACCATGCCCAGCGCCAGCGCCCCCCGTGCCAGATCGCCCAGATCGCTCCAGTGCAGCACCGTGCTGCCGGCCACCTGCGGCAGCGGGCCGGTCGTGGTCAGTGCGGCGACGGCGAACACCACCGCATCCTCGAACCGCACTCCGGTCAGCGTGACGATAGCTGTCAGCGCGAGCAGCGAGAAGATGAAGATCATCAGGAATTGCCAGGCCGAGATCGCGCCCCATTCGCGCAATGCGCGCAGATGCGGGCCGTCACCACCGACACTGGCGGGATAGACCAGCCGCTCGACCTCGTGCCGGGCCTGCCAGAACAGCGCGAAGGCCCGCATCAGCTTCAGCCCGCCCGCAGTGGTCGCCACCCCGCCGCCCAAGAGCGCAAGCGCCAGAAACAGCATTCCCCCCGCGCCAGTGAACACCCCGTCGCTGCCGGTCAGATGCGCGCTGACAAAGCCTGTCGTCGTCAGGAAGGACAG
Organism: Paracoccaceae bacterium; assembly: GCA_003564655.1. Classification (GTDB taxonomy): domain Bacteria; phylum Pseudomonadota; class Alphaproteobacteria; order Rhodobacterales; family Rhodobacteraceae; genus Roseinatronobacter. The sequence continues at coordinate 3,639 of PXES01000036.1, read as the reverse complement.
TGCCGTAAAGCCCATCCCCCAGACCTCCAGCGCGTGGCCGCCCGCGCCAAGGACCGCGCGCAGTGCCAGCACCGCGACGATCCCGCCCAGCACCACGACCGCCATGCGCAATTCCAGATCGCGGCGCAGCGTGCGGCGGCCCAGCACACTGTCGGCGCCGGGCCAGAAGCGGCGGCACAGCGCCAGCGCCAGCAAGAGCGCCACCAGCACCTCCGAGATGCCGCCCAGGAACACCGGCTCGGCCGTGATCCCCGAGGTCGCCAGTGTGGACATGGCGACGATCAGCGCCGCCAGCGGCGGGTTGCCGACGATCGACAGCGCCACCCACAGCACCAGCGTCAGCCCCAGATAGACCGGCGCGATCAGCGAAAGCTGATCGCGCAGCCGCACAAGCGCCTTGGCGGACGCACCGGCATCGGGCTGGTAGAGCGCCTGCGGGCCGGAGCCGCGCTGCGCCTGCGCGGTGAACAGCTCGAACCCGCCCAGCTTCATCGGCGCGAGCAACGCCGTGGCGGCGACCAGCGTGAACAGCCCGCCGCCCCAGGCGACCAGCGCGCGCCACAGATGCACGCTCAGCGTGCCCGGCCCCTCGATGACGCTGGCGCCGGTAGTGGTGAAGGCTGCGACCATCTCGAACCAGGCGTCGCGAAAGCGCATCCCCGGCACGGCCTCGGTCATCGGAATGGCCATCAGCGCCGGCAGGACCAGATAGCCCAGCGCCATGAACCAGACCGGGTGCAGCCGCTGCGCCCCGCGCGCATTGCGCGTGGCAAGGAAGATCAGCCCGGCGATGCTGACCAGCAGCGCCGCAGAGTAGAGAAACGCCCGCGCCAGCGCCGGTTCGCGCAAGGTAAAGCCCACTGCCGCGGGCAACAGCATCGCGACCGCCGTGGCCGCGATCAGCGCCACGATGACGACCATGCCGTGTGCGCCCTGACCCTCCATGCCGTCCCCCGTGCCCGTGTTGCGCCCGTGTTGTGCCCGTGTCCTGCGCGGTGAGCGGCCCGGCATGCCAGAAGCGCTCAGAAGAACTCGACCGCGACCTGCAGCAATTCGTCCACCTTCGGCACATCGGCGGTCAGCGCGAAGATCACCACCAGATCGCCCTCGCGCAGCACCATATCGCCAGTGGGGCGCATGAATTCGCCCTTGCGCGACACGCCGATCAGCAGCGCGCCCTCGGGAAACGCCACATCGCGCACCCGCGCATTCGACAGTGCCGAGGTGCCCAGCACCTGCGCCTCGATCACCTCGGCCTCGCGGTCGCCGATCAGATAGACCGAGCGCACGCGCCCGTGCCGGACATGGCGCAGGATCGACGAGACGGTCAGCGCGCGCGGATTGATATGCGCGTCCACCCCGGTCGCATCGGCCAGCGATACAAGGCCGGGATCGTTGATGAGCGAGATCGCCATGCGCGCGCCCATCGTCTTGGCGCGCACCGCGGCCAGCAGGTTGGTGCGGTCGTCGTCGGTCAGCAGCAGAACCGCATCGGTCTTGGCGATGCCCGCCTCCTCCAGAAGGCCCGCATCCATCCCGTCGCCATGCAGCACGATGGACCGCGTCAGCGCATCGGCGGCGGCTTCGGCGCGGGTGCGGTCGCGCTCGATCACCTTGACACGCACGCGCTGCGGTTGGTTCTCGAGCGCGCGCGCCACGGACAGCCCGACATTGCCACCGCCCAGGATCAGCACGCGGTCCTTGGCCTGCGGCGGCTTGCCGAAAACCTCGAAGGTGCGGGCGACATCGCGCGTGTCGGTCAGCAGATAGACATGATCGCCCGCGAAAAGCTGGTCCTCGGGCTCGGGCGCGAACAGCCGCTTGCCGCGCCGCACGCCCGCGACCATGATGCGCAGCGTCGGGAACAGATCGGACAATTCGCGCAGCGAGGTGTCGAGCACCGCGCAATCGGCATCGAGATGCAGCCCCATCAGCAGCGCCTTGCCGCCGAAATACTCGTGCACGTCGAAGGTCTGCGGATAGGCGACGCGTTTGAGCGCGGCCTGGCTGACCTCGCGCTCGGGGCTGATGATGACGTCGATGGGCATGTGCTCGCGCCGGAACAGGTCGGCATAGCGGGCATCGAGATAGGATTGCTCGCGCAGCCGCGCGATCTTGCGGGTGACGCCGAAGACCGAATGCGCGACCTGGCAGGGGACCATGTTCACCTCGTCCGAATAGGTCGCGGCGATGACCATGTCGGCATCGCGCGCGCCGGCCTGTTCGAGGATCGTGGGGTAGCTGGCAAAGCCCACAACGCCCTGCACGTCCAGCGCATCGGTCGCGCGGCGCACCAGTTCGGGCTTGCTGTCGACGATGGTCACGTCATTGCGCTCGCCCGAGAGGTGGCGGGCGATCTGCCAGCCGACCTGCCCGGCCCCGCACACGATCACCTTCATGGCCTGCATGCTCCCTGTGATGGCGGCCCGCCTCTGTCGTGGCAGAGCGCGCGCGCGCGCGCAAGTGGGCCCGTGCGACAGTCGCAGGGTTTCCCGCGGCTGTCCGGGCCGGATGCGCAAGACGCGCGCGCCCGCATCTGCCCGGCGGGGTCGCGCATCGTCCGCCCCCGGCGCATCCCGCCCCGATGCGCATGCCCCCCTGCTGCCCCCCGCCCCCGGCACGGGGGCGAGACGGGGGCGAGCGCCCGCGAGCGGGTCATGGGCGGGTGGGAGGGGACCCCGAGCGGGCGCTTCTTTCAGCGGCGGGCGGGCGCGCCGCTCAGGTGCCGCAGTAAGTCACCACCGACGGCACATCGGCGGGGGCGGGGCGGGCATAACGCTCCATCCCGGCAACTTCGGTGAAGGGCGCGCGCAGTCGGGCAAGCAGGGCCTCGAACGGGGCCATGTCACCCTTGAAGCTCGCCGCGTGCAGCGCTTCCTCGACCAGATGGTTGCGTGGAATGTAGACGGGGTTCACCGCCGCCATGCGCGCCACCGCTGCTGCGCGATCCGGGATTGCGGCGCGGTAACGGTCGAGCCACGGCTCCACCACCTCGGGCTGCGCGAAAAGCGCGCGCAACGCCGACGCATCGCCCTCCAGCGCGGCGGGCAGGGCCACGAAGAAGCCCGTGAAATCGACCTCCTGCCCCTCCCACAGCTTGTGCATCTCGTCGATCAGCTCGGCATCGGGGGCGTCCAGCCCCAGCTTGCGCGCGAAGACCGCGCGCCACGCGGCGACATACTGCTGCTGTGCCTCTTCGATCACCTCGGTCGCGCGGGCAATCGCGCGGTCTTCATCATCGTCGATCAGCCGCAGGATCGCTTCGGCCAGCCGGGCAAGGTTCCACAGGATGATCGCGGGCTGGTTGGAATAGGCATAGCGCCCGCCCTCGTCGATCGAGCTGAACACGGTCGCACGGTCGAAGCGGTCCATGAAGGCGCAGGGGCCGTAATCGATGGTCTCGCCTGAAATGGTGGTGTTGTCGGTGTTCATCACCCCGTGAACGAAGCCCAGCCCCATCCATTGCGCCACGGTCCGCACCTGCCGCCCGGCAACGCGGGCGAGGAATTGCAGCGCCGCGTCGTCCGTGCCGGCAAGGTCGGGGTCGTGGCGGGCGATGGCATAGTCGAGCAACTGCCGGACCCGCGCCACCTCGCCCCGTGCGGCGAAAAACTGGAAGGTGCCGACGCGCAGATGGCT
>PXES01000026.1 GCA_003564655.1 Paracoccaceae bacterium | reverse complement strand
GTGGGCAGGTAGTCAAGCACCGCGCCGTCCAGCCGGTAGCCCACGCAGACGCGCAGCGTCTCGAACCCGTCGAGCACATCGAGCTTGGTCAGCGCGATGCCGTTCACCCCCGAGGTCGCGCAGGTCTGCCGCACCAGGCAGGCGTCGAACCAGCCGCAGCGACGCTTGCGCCCCGTCGTGGTGCCGAATTCATGCCCGCGCTCGCCCAGCCGCTGGCCGTCGTCGTCGTGCAACTCGGTCGGGAACGGCCCTTCGCCCACCCGCGTCGTGTAGGCCTTGACGATGCCCAGCACATAATCGACCGCCCCCGGCCCCAGCCCCACCCCCGTTGCCGCCTGACCGGCAATGACATTCGAGGAGGTCACATAGGGGTAGGTTCCGAAATCCACGTCCAGCAGCGCGCCCTGCGCGCCCTCGAACAGGATGCGCCGCCCCGCCTTGCGCTGGTCGTTCAGCACCTTCCAGGCGGGCGCCGCATAGGCGAGGATCGCCGGCGCGATCTCGCGCAGCGCGGCCAGCAGCACATCGCGGTCGATGGCGGCCATCCCCAACCCGGCGCGGAGCGCGTTGTGATGCACCAGCGCGCGGTCGATGCGGGCCTGCAACGTAGCGTCATCGGCCAGATCGGCGACCCGGATGGCGCGGCGGCCGACCTTGTCTTCATAGGCCGGGCCGATGCCGCGCCCGGTTGTGCCGATCTTGGCCACCATGGTCTGGCCCTCGCGGGCGCGGTCCAGTTCGCCATGGAAGGGCAGGATCAGCGGCGTGTTCTCGGCGATCATCAGTGTCTTGGGGGTGATCGCAACGCCCTGCGCGCGGAGCGTCTCGATCTCGGTCAGCAGATGCCACGGATCGAGCACCACGCCATTGCCAATGACCGACAGCTTGCCGCCGCGCACCACGCCCGAGGGCAGCGCGTGCAACTTGTAGACCGTGCCGTCGATCACCAGCGTGTGGCCCGCATTGTGGCCACCCTGAAAACGCACCACGACATCGGCACGCTCGGACAGCCAGTCAACGAGCTTGCCCTTCCCCTCGTCGCCCCATTGTGCGCCGACAACCACTACATTGGCCATTTCCGTCCGGCTCCCTGCCCTGTCATGCACCGCCGGGCGCAGCCACATGCGCGCGCCCCGCAGCGGTATAGCGGGCCGCGCGCGGCGGGGAAACCTGAAATCCGGTCGACCTGCGGGCGCCTCGGCGAGCCGTCAGCCCGGCACGGACCGCGTGGACGATGCCCCCGGCGCGGGCCCGTCCGCGCGCTGCTCAAGCGTTTCGAGCTTGGCATCAAGTTCGCGTCCCAGAGTGTCGTTGATCCAGAGACGGACGAGAGCATGTGCCGGGTAACGCGCGACCCGGTCAGTTACCTCGACCCGGCGGTGGTGGCCCGCATCGGTGATGTGCAGATCATAACTTCCCGCGTCGAACCCCGAGGACGGCGCATCGGTCACCACAGACCAATCGAAGCCGATGCGATGCGGCGGGTCATAGAGCGTGACCATCTGGTGGCGCTCCTCGGTGCTGATCTCGGTGTCGCGCAGGAGCATGCGCCGGTGCGGCTGACCCGGGTTCAGCGCTTCGAACGTGATGATGTCATCGCGGTCGGCCAGCGTGTGCTTGTGCGGGGGCGTGCCAACCAGCCCGTCCCACAGCGCCTGCTGCGAAAGGGGCGAGGTGGCCGCGTAGCGCACGCCCGGATTGCGGATCGTCGGCAAGGGCAACACCCGCCCGGCATAGATCAGATCGGCCAGGATGAAGGCTGCCAGCGTCGCCGGCAGCCGCCAGGGTTGCCCGGACATGGCGGACAGGTCGATCAGCCGGAATGCCGGATCGTGGAACGCATAGACCGCGCCCAGCAGGTGGAGGACGGCCAGCACCTCGATCCAGAACATCCCGCCGCGCAGCACGAGTGCAGAAGCCGATGCGAAGGTCAACAGCAGCAGCATCGTCACTGCCCCCTGCAGATAGGGGGTCGGCGTCAGCAAGCGCGCCGGATCGACCGCTAGGGCCAGGACGATCTGGCTCAGCAGCAGCATGGCACCGCAGACTGCGGCGCGGCGGCGCTCGCGCCAGATCTTGCGGCGCAGCTTGCGCTGGAGATGGAGAAGGGTCGTCATGCGCATGCCTGTCCTGTCCCAGGGTGACACGCCCCGCCATTGCCGAGGCGCGGTGGTAGCCATCTAGGCCGGAGCGTTCGTTGCGGTGGCCGGCGGCGCGCTGTCGGTGTGGCGTTCGAGCAGATCGAGCTTGCGGTCCAGTTCGCGGCCGAAATGATCGTCCAGCCACGCACGCAGCACCAGATTGGCGGTATAGGCCTGCACGCTGGTCGTGCCGACCACCCGACGCTTGCGGCCTGCATCGATGATCCGCAGCTCGGATCGGCCCGTGTCATGGCCGATATCAGGCGCGGCATTCAACGCCTGCCACCGAAACCGCAGGCTATGCGGTGGATCGCAGAGTTCGACGAAACGGTGTTCTTCGATGACCGCACTGTCGCCGTGGCGCCAGACGGTGCGCAGGTGCGGGCTTCCCGGCTCAAGCGGCTCGAAGGCGATCACCGCGTCGCGGTCGGCCAGCCGGTCCGGATGCGCGGGCGATCCGGCCAGCCCGTCCCACAGCACACTTGCGCTCAGGCGTGAGGTGCCGCTGAAGCGGAATGCGGGGCCCTTTATTCGCGGAAAGCGGAAGACCTGCCCGTCATAGATCTGCGCCACCGCCACAAAGGCGATCAGCACGGCGATCAGGGCCAGCGGGTGGCTCGCCAGATAGGCAAGGCTGAACCGAAAGGACGGGTCGATGAAGCTCACCGATGCGCTGCCCACGGCAACGACGGAATACACTTCAACAGAGGTGCGCAGGCCGGGCGCGATGCATGTGACGAGGGAAAGAACCAGCACGAGCACGCCCACCGAGATCAGGGCGCGCAGAAACGGCACCACGGTCAGCAGGAGCTCGGGCGCCAGCGCACAAAACAAAAGGTAGTCGGACAGCGCCAGCAGCGCCGCGCAGACCAGCACGCGGCGGCGCTCGCGCCACAGTCGGCGGCGAAGTCTGCGCAGAACCTGGAGCAGAGCTTTCATTGAAATGATACCGAAAAACGAAAAACTGCGATTATGTTGGCGCAGCTTGCCGACCGAAAGCGACATGATCGTGGTCTCGGGATGGCGGGAGTCGGCGATTTGCTCGCCTGGGGGGCGTCCAGGTCGGATCGCTGGGGGTTGCGGGCCGCGCCCGCAAGGCATAGATACGCCACACATGAAAAAGGCGGGTCGTCCCGATGCAGAACGTTATCCTGATCGTCCATTTGCTGCTGGCGCTGTCGCTGATTGGCGTGGTGCTGATGCAGCGCTCCGAAGGGGGCGGTCTGGGCATCGGCGGGGGCGACGCGAACCCCAGCGCGGGCCGCCCGCCGCTCACGGCAATGGCGAAGCTGACATGGGGCCTGGCCATCGCCTTCATCGCGACCTCGCTGACGCTGACCATCATGGCCGCACAGCAATCCGCGACCACCTCGGTGCTCGACCGTCTGGGCACGCCGACCGAACGCAGTGCGCCGGCCTCGCCAGAGGTGCCGGATATCGACACGCTGCTGCCGCCGCCGGCTGCCGACGACACGCTCGCCCCGCCGCCCGCGGACTGAGCTGCGCCACAATCTCTAGAGTTGCACGGCTTTTTCGCGCCATCATCTTGCGGTGCGCGGGATTCTCGGCTAGTCCTTTAATCCCGTGATGGTGGCGCTGTTCCGGCGCGCATCGGACATCGAGGCACAATCACGGGGGGCCACGCGACCATGGCGCGATATGTTTTCATCACGGGCGGGGTGGTGTCGAGCCTTGGCAAGGGGCTGGCCTCGGCAGCGCTGGGGGCGCTGTTGCAGGCGCGCGGCTTCACTGTCCGTTTGCGCAAGCTCGACCCCTATCTGAATGTCGATCCCGGCACGATGTCGCCGTTCGAGCATGGCGAGGTGTTCGTGACCGATGACGGGGCCGAGACCGATCTCGACCTCGGCCATTACGAACGCTTCACCGGCGTGGCCGCGCGACGCACTGATTCGGTGTCGTCGGGGCGGATCTATTCCAACGTGCTCGAGAAGGAACGGCGCGGCGACTATCTGGGCAAGACCATCCAGGTGATCCCGCATGTCACCAACGAGATCAAGGAATTCCTCGCCATCGGCGAGGATGAGGTCGATTTCATGCTCTGCGAGATCGGCGGCACGGTCGGCGATATCGAGGGGCTGCCGTTTTTCGAGGCCATCCGCCAGTTCAGCCATGAGCGCCCGCGCGGGCAGTGCATCTTCATGCATCTGACGCTTCTGCCCTATCTGGCGGCCAGCGGCGAGTTGAAGACCAAGCCTACGCAACACTCGGTCAAGGAGATGCAGAGCATCGGCATTGCGCCCGACGTGCTGGTGTGCCGCTCCGAGCAGCCCATCCCCGAGAAGGAGCGGCAGAAGATCGCGCTGTTCTGCAACGTCCGCCCCGAAGCGGTCATCCCCGCTTATGACCTGCGCTCGATCTACGAGGCACCGCTGGCCTATCACGCGGCGGGGCTCGATCAGGCGGTGCTCGATGCCTTCGGGATCACCCCTGCCCCGCGTCCCAACCTGGCGCGCTGGGAAGACGTGATCGACCGCCTGACCAACCCCGAGGGCGAGGTGCGCGTGGCCATCGTCGGCAAATATGTCCAGCTCGAGGATGCTTACAAGTCGATCAAGGAAGCGCTGGTGCATGGCGGTATCGCCAACCGCGTGCGCGTGCATGTCGAGTGGATCGACTCGCAGATCTTCGAGCGCGAGGATCCGGCACAGGCGCTCGAGGATTTTCACGCGATCCTTGTCCCCGGCGGGTTCGGCGAGCGTGGCACCGAGGGAAAGATCCGCGCCGCGACCTATGCGCGCGAGAAGAAGATCCCCTATTTCGGCATCTGCCTCGGCATGCAGATGGCCTGCATCGAGGCGGCACGCAATCTGGCCGACATCGCCGATGCAGGCTCCGAGGAGTTCGATCACGAGGCGGGCGCGCGGCGGTTCACACCGGTTGTCTATCACCTGAAGGAATGGGTGCAGGGCAACCACCGGATCGAGCGCAAGCCCGGCGACGACAAAGGCGGCACGATGCGGCTGGGCGCCTACACGGCGGCGCTGACCCATGGGTCGCGCGTGGCTGCGATCTATGGCAGCGCGCAGATCGAGGAACGCCATCGCCACCGCTACGAGGTCGATACCCGCTTCCGCGAGGCGCTCGAGGGGCGCGGGCTGAGCTTTTCCGGCATGTCGCCCGACGGCAAGCTGCCCGAAATCGTCGAATATGACGACCACCCCTGGTTCATCGGCGTGCAGTTCCACCCCGAGTTGAAATCCAAGCCCTTTGATCCGCACCCGCTGTTTGCCGATTTCATCCGCGCGGCGGTCGAGGTGTCGCGGCTGGTCTGACGCAAGCACCCTTGCGCCTCAGCGCAATGTCGGGCGTTGGGGCTGCGCCGCTGCGAAGAGCCCGGCCGTCAGTTCCCGCAGCAGTTTGCGGCGAAAGACGGGCGGGAAATCCCGCCAGTCCTGCGCAAATTCCACAAAGGCGCCCGGCCCCCGGATGACTTCGTTCGCGTAGTAATCCAGGAGTCCGATTTCCAGCCCGCCGATGGCCAGACCATTGACCGTGATATCGCCGAAATTGAACCGCTCATAGATCCGGGCCGGGTCCGGGCCGTCATTGTTGCGCCCGTCACCGGACAGATCGAGCGTCCGCGCCGCACAATCCGGGGCGCCCAGCAACAGCCGCCCGCCGAAGAACAGCGCGCGCCCGACCGCCGTAAACCCGCGGAAACTGCGTTCAAGCGCCCCGAGTTCGGCAATCACGGCATCGATATCGGCCTCGTTCCGCAGCAGTGTCCAGCCGATCACGACCGTCTGTTCCCAGCGCCCGCTCCACTCATAAACCGCCAGCGCCACGACCCCCTGCGGTTCAAGGATGGCCCTGCGCACGGCGCTGTCAGCAAGGGCTGCGCGCACCCCCTCCACCTGAAGCGCATAGGCCGGATCGGTGACCGACCGCGAGACATCGAGACCCAATGCCAGCGCCAGCCGACACTCCGTCGCGGGCCGCACCGGGGTCGCGATGGCCATTGCCAACAGCAGAACGACAAGAGGCAGAGTTAGGGCGCGCCCTCGCATGATGGCAGGATATGGGGCAGACGGCAGTTTGTCGCGCCATTCCTGCGCGGCAGTCACGATGCGCGCCCCCCGGCCCGGAGAGAGCGCGGCGTCGCTGCCGCCGGAATGACCGTCGCACAGAGCTTCGAGAGCACCCGACATGTCATGCGCCTGTTCATGTCTGACGGGAGGCCACGCTGCCCCGGCAATGGGACGCAAAAGCGCCCTCGGGCCGTGCAGGGGCGGGTGGGTGGGCACGGCCCGAGGGCGCTTTTGCGCAATACGCGACGGCTCTTCCCCATACGATCATCCAAAGGCGGTCGCGCGCGGACGGTGCGGTGTCGCGCGTAGGCATGCACGGGGCGCGCGCCTGTGGCACCTGCCGCACATGGAACCCGCTGCACCGCCCCCGCTGCTCTCGGATCGCCCGGCCTGGGTGTATCTGCTGCGCGACTTCCTGGCCATGTATCGGGCCATACCGGCGGGCGGCAGCGCCACCATCCGCACGCATCAGCGGCAGGTGCGCGAGCGCATCGGCGGTGTGCTGCGCACCAATCCCGGACTGCGCGAGACAGATGCGGCGCGCAAGCCCGTCACTGCCCATCTGCGCCGTGCGCTCGATCAGGGGCGCAAGACAGCAATGGCCGATGTGATCCGCAGCATCCACGGGTTGCAGGACGCGCTTTCGTGGCAGCATGGCTATGACAAGGTGCCGCGCGGGCTGGACCGCAAATACGCCTATGCCGAACTGGTCGGGCCGACCGGGCCGGTGCCCAGCAACCAGATCATCCTCGGGCTGGTGCTGTTCGCGCCGGACTGCGTCTACCCCACGCATGCGCATGACGGCATCACCGAATCCTACATCTGCCTGTCAGGCGCGATGTCGCAGAACGATCAGGGCGTCTATGTGCCGGGCTCGATGATCTTCAACCCGCCGGGGCGGATGCATCGGATCACCGTTGCCGACCATGAGCCCTCGTTGCTGGCCTATGCCTGGCTGGGGCCGTCCGAGAAGCTGGTCTCGCAGAAGATGGTCTTTACCCGCAAACCACGCGCTGCCCGCAACTGACTGGCCTTTCGCGCAAAAAGGCGCTAGGCGCGCAGACGCAACCGAAAGGAACCTGCCCCATGTCGAACGAAATCGAGGCCCGCCTGACCGAGCTTGGCCTGACCCTGCCCGACGCGCCTGCGCCTGCAGCAAATTACGTGCCCTATGTGCAAAGCGGCGCGCTGGTCTTCATCTCGGGCCAGATCAGCGCCGGGTCCGATGGTCTGATCACCGGCAAGCTAGGCGAGAACCTGGGCCCAGAAGAGGGTGTGGCCGCTGCGCGCGCCTGCGGCCTGGCGCTGATCGCGCAGCTGCGCGCGGCTTGCGCAGGCGATCTGTCGCGTGTGCAACGGGTGGTGAAGCTCACCGGCTTTGTCAATTGCACGCCCGATTTCACTGACCAGCCCAAGGTCGTCAATGGCTGCTCGGACCTGATGGTCGCGGTCTTTGGCGAGGCGGGCCGTCACGCCCGCGCCGCTGTGGGCGCGCCGTCACTGCCGCTGGGTGTCGCGGTCGAGATCGAGGGGATCTTCGAGATCGCCTGAGCGCCCGTGCCCAGTCCCGTAACGCGCCAGAAACATCGCTGCGGCGCCATTGACGACGCGGGCAATCTCGGCTTCGGAAAAGCGGGTCTGGACGGCGCAGAGCATGCGGTCGCAGATCGTCGTCTGGCACAGCTGGAAGAACTGGTCGGCCGCAAGGTCGAAATCGTCGATGGACAGCTCGCCGCGCGCCTGTGCGGCGCGAAAATATGTCCCCAGCCGCGCGCGACCAAGTTCGGGGCCGATCTCGTAAAAGGCGCGCCCGATTTCGGGGAAGCGCGGCGATTCGGTGACGCAGATTCGATACATCGCAATGGCGAAATCCGAGGTCAGGAAGTCGATCATCCGCCGCGCGGCCTCGCGCAACACTGCCTCGGGCGGCAGCTCGCTGGCGCTGAGTTCCACCGCCCCGTCAGCGAGGCGCAGGATCTCGGTGCGATACATCTCCATGAACAGATGCCGCTTGTCGGGAAAGTAGCTGTACAGAGTGGCCTTGGACACACCGGCCGCGCGCGCGATCTCATCCATGCTGGCGCGCTCATACCCCATGCGCATGAACACCTCGCGCGCGCCGGTCAGAACCTGGTCGAATTTGCGGCCCTGACGGATCGCGCTGGCTGTCGCGGTCATGCTGCACCCCCTTGAGCGTCTGAAGATAGTCCCTTGCCATGACGAAGGAAAGCGCGCCTGACTGGCGGGGCGGCGACTCACCTGTTAACACATTCACGACATGCTCGAGATTTTCCTGAAAACGCTGCCCTTCTTCGGTCTGATCGGGCTGGGCTTCGGCGCCGGGCGCGCGGGCTTCTTCCCGCCAGAGGCGACGGCCTATCTGACCAAGTTCGTCTTCTACTTCGCGCTTTCAGCAATGCTGTTCGGCTTTGCCGCCAATCTCAGCCTGGGCGAGGTGTTCGACCTGCGCGCCGCGGCTGCCTATCTCTGGGCCTGCGCGGCGCTGTACATCGTGGTGATGGGCATCGCCTTCCTGCGCGGGGCGCGACTGACCGAAGGCTTGATCGAGGCGCATTGCAGCATCATCGGCAATACCGGCTTTCTGGGCGTGCCGATGCTGGTGGTGCTGCTGGGGGCCTATTCGGTGCCGACGGTGCTGCTGGTGCTGGCCATAGACCTGATCGTGTTCTCGACGCTCTTCGTGATGCTGATCACACTTGCGCGCGACGGGCGTGTGGATGCCACCCTGCCCGGAAAGCTGGCGCTGGCGGTCCTCAAGAACCCGATGGTGATGGCGATGGTGCTGGGGCTGGGCTGGTCGGCGACGGGCTGGCAGGTGCCAGAGCTGGCGAACGAATTCCTGACACTCCTTGGCGCGGCGGCCACACCCTGCGCGCTGTTCGCAATCGGTGCCTCGCTCGCTGACAAGCGGGTCGAGCGGCTGGGCATCGTGTCGTGGCTGAGCTTTGCGAAGCTGGTGCTGCACCCGGCCATCGTGGCGGCCTCGGCGCTGTTGCTGTTCGGGGTGGACCCGCAAGTCGCGGGGGTGCTGATTGCTGCCGCCGCGCTGCCGGTTGCGGGGAATGTCTTCATCCTCGCGCAGCACTACAATACCGGGCCCGCGCGCGTCTCGGCGGCGATCCTGGTCTCGACGCTTGTCAGCATCGCCACGGTTCCGGTGGTGATTGCGTGGGTCACTGGCTTCTGACAAGCTGACCCAGGAGTGACAGGAGGGGACATGGAAACGCTTTCGGAGAACGCCTGTTTTGGTGGGGTGCAAGGGGTCTATCGCCATACCTCGGCAACAACCGGCTGCGACATGACCTTCGGGCTGTTCCTGCCTGCCGAAGCGCGCCTTCACCCGGTGCCGCTGCTGTGGTTCCTCTCGGGGCTGACCTGCACGCACGAGAATGCGATGACCAAATCCCACGCGCAGGCCGCTGCTGCCGCGCACGGGCTGGCGGTGGTCTTCCCCGACACCTCGCCGCGCGG